>NZ_JAUAOA010000003.1:300000-382476 GCF_030542965.1 Azotosporobacter soli | reverse complement strand
CTAGGCGTGTGGTTCCGGAAAGCTTATAGCTATAAGTAGAAAAGAAAAGCCTCCTTTGCTAGAATAAATGCAGGTTTGCCGACCGCATAAACTAACAAAGGAGGAGTATCCAAAATGGATAACAGCAGTTTAGCACACACAAAATGGAAATGCAAATACCATATAGTTTTCGCACCGAAATACAGAAGACAAATCATATATGGGAAAATAAAAAGTGATATCGGAGTTATACTGAGAAAGCTATGCGAACATAAAGGTGTTGAAATTATAGAAGCAAGTGCTTGCCCGGATCACGTTCACATGTTGGTAAGCATACCGCCGAAAATAAGCGTGTCAAGTTTTGTGGGGTATCTAAAAGGAAAGAGTTCATTAATGATATTTGATAGGCATGCGAACTTGAAATATCGATATGGCAATCGACAGTTTTGGTGTAAAGGATACTATGTAGATACAGTAGGTCGAAATAAAAAAGCAATTGAAGAGTATATCAAAAATCAGTTAAAAGACGATGTGATCGCCGAGCAACTTACTTTGAAAGAGCTAGTTGACCCGTTCACGGGTGAGCCAGCAAAAAAGTCGAAATAAGACCCCTTTAGGGGTAGACTGAAAAGGCTATGCGGTTGGCGGACTATTCAGCGAGTCTTGAGACTCAGCCAGTATTATGCCCTTATAGGGCTAAAGCAAACCACCCGTTAGACGGGTGGTCCTGATTTATTGCAGGAGGAGTTTAACGGGGGTGGCGGCGAAGTAAGCAGGAACGAAATGCAAGTGGCCCGGCGCATCAAGTGCGGCGTTGGAGTTGGCGGAAGAAGGTGACTGCGGATGCGCCGGAAAAATGAAGAGGAGTTTTTTCTTACACGCTTATGGCGAAATTTATCGTTACGGCAAAAGCTCGGCATCGCCTTCGTCATCATGACGACGCTGCCGCTTTTAACCACCACGCTGATTACCTGGCGGCCGTATGAAGAAGCGATGACGCTTGCCGTGGAAGAGCGAAACCAGGAACAGGCCGAGCAGATCGCGAGCGAGATCGACTGGACTTTTGCCGAAAAGATACGCATGCTGAATCTTCTGGCCAACAATGAGGAGATTCTTTCGATGAACCCGGCGCGCCAGCAGCCGGTGCTGCGTTATATTGTCGAGCAGTATCCCGATGTGCAATTGGCGGTTGTGGCGGACAGGAACGGCCGCCAAGTGGCGCGCTGGGATGGGAAGAAACCTGATACGACGATCGACTACAACGAACGCCCTTATTTTCAGGTACTGAAGCAAAGCGGAAAAACGGCGATATCGGAAGTGCTTCGCGCATACAGCACGCGAAAGTTGGGCATCGTGATCGCGGAGCCGATTTACCGGGAGAATGAGAGCGAGATGAGCGGCGTGCTGATCATCAATCTCGAGCTGGAAAAATTGATTCAGCGCATCGGCGCGAAGCGAAGCGGGCAAAGCGGAGCCGCCTATGTGATCAACCAGCAGGGCAAGGTGATTATTCATCCGGAGCTGGGGCTGATCGAAAACGGTATGGACGAATCGAGCGTTGCGCCCGTGCGTACGGCGCTCTTGGGAGAAAGCGGCTGGCTCGAATATGAAAGGGACGGGAAATTGCGCTTGGTCGGCTATAGTCCCGTTGCGCGCACGAAGATGGGCGTCATTGTCGAACAGGCGAAAGAGGAAGCGATGCGCAGCGTTGATGAAATCAAGCGGCGCAGTCTGATCGTCCTGGTGCTGGCGACGACGCTGGCGGTTGCGCTCGGCCTTGCGATCGCCGGTGCGCTCTCCAAACCGATCGTCAATATCGCCGAAGCGGTGAAGCGCTTGGGCACCGGTGACTGGGGCATCCGTCTGCGCACAAAGGGGCAGGATGAGATCAATCAATTGGCGCATGCCTTCAATTCGCTGGCAGAGCAGCTGGCAAGACGCGATGCGGAAATCGGTCGGGCCAGAGAAAGTCTGGAACGGCAGGTCGAAGAACGCACGCGCGCGCTGCAGTCGGCCAATGAAGAACTGCGTCTCGTTTCGCAGCTTGACGGTCTGACGGGCATCGCCAACCGGCGTTCCTTTGATGCGGCGCTGCAGCGGGAGTGGAAAAGAGGCTTGCGCGATCAAACCTCCGTCGCGCTGATCATGCTCGATGCCGATCAATTCAAATCGTATAATGATACGTACGGACATCTCGCGGGCGACGAATGTCTGAAGTTTATTGCCGCAGAACTGAAGACTGCTGCGAAACGGGCCTCTGATCTGGCGGGCCGCTTTGGCGGCGAGGAATTTGTCCTCCTCTTGCCGGAATGTGATCTGCAGGGCGCGGCGCAAATTGCCGAGCAGATGCGCCATGCGATTGAAGCGGCCAATCTGCCGCATGCCGGTTCCAGCGTCGCAAGCTGTGTGACCGTCAGTCTGGGCGTTGCGGCGGTTTTGCCAACGCTGTCGCTCGAGGCGGATATCCTGGTGGCAGCCGCGGATCGGGCGATGTACAGAGCCAAGCAGGCGGGGCGCAATCGAGTCTGTCTGCAGGAAAATGAAAGTTAAAGAAAAAGAAAAAGAAAAAGGGGTTATCGTTTGAGCGACAATACAAATAAAAAAACATGGAAAGACAAGATCACGACTTTTATCGCGATTACGACGCTGCTGCTTGCGGCCTGCGCGACGCTGTCTGCCTTCAAGGCGGCCGGATACGGTAATCGTATGGTGCTGGCGCAAAGCCAGGCGTCGGATCAATGGGCCTATTATCAGGCGAAAAGCATAAAAGAAACCACATACAAGGTGCAGCGCGACAGTTTGGCGGCGATGACGCCGGCGGCACTGCGCAATCCTGAGGTAGTCAAGCAACTGCAAATTTTTGACCGGGAAGTGGAACGCTACCGTCAGGAACGCACTGAAATTGAGCAGGCGGCCAAGAAGCTCGAACAGGAACGCGACATGGCGCAAAAGTACAATAATGTTCTGGGGCAGGCGCTGATGTTTTTGCAGGTCGGCATCTTGCTCTCATCGCTCGCCGCGATTAACAAAACCTATCTATATTGGTATGTGGGCAGCGGCGTCGGTTCGGTTGGCATCGGATTTTTCCTTTATGCGGTACTGATCTTATAAGAGCAGGCAAAGAAAGGATGGGAGAGCCATGGAAAAACCGATTTCCTTTCGTGCAATCGTCGTGGGAGTCATTCTGTTCGGCCTCTTTCTACTTTGCGTCATCTGGGGCGGAGTATACTTAAAACTTGAAGACGAGAGGACGATTGCAATCAATAATGCCGTACGCGAGACAGGGAACTTTGCCCGTTCCTTCGAAGAGCACACGCTGCGTACGATCAAGAGCGTCGATCAGACGGTCTTATTCTTAAAATATGAATATGAAAAAAGCAATGAGTGGATCGGCATACCTGGTTACATCAAAGAAGGCCGTCTGACCGATCAGCCCTTCGTTTTGCTTGGCATCATTGATGCACGCGGCGAGCTGCGTGTCAGCAGCCAAGAACCCTTCGTCCCATCATCGTTGAAAGACCGTGAACATTTCAAAGTCCATTTGAATTCGGACAGCGACAAGCTGTTCATCAGTAAACCGGTTTTGGGACGTTCCTCCGGCAAATGGTCGATTCAGATGACGCGCAGGATCAATAAGGCGGACGGCTCCTTCGGCGGCGTTGTCGTCGTGTCGGTCGATCCGTTTTACTTCACTGAATTTTACAAACGACTTGACTTGGGGCCGGATTCATCGATTGCACTTGTTGGCACGGACGGCATCATCCGGGCCCGGCGCTCCGGCGACAATGCGGAAATCGGCCAGGATCTGAACGGCGCGCCGCTGATGGAAGCCTTGAAAGAGAAAAGCGAAGGCCACTATATTTCGAACAGCGCGGTTGATGGCACAAAACGGGTCTACAGTTATCGAACCTTACAGGACTATCCGCTCGTCGTCAGTGTCGGCGTTTCAGAAGCGGCAGTGTTTGCCGATCTGAACAAACGCAGCCAGAGCTATTATCTTGCGGCTAGCGGCAGCAGCCTGATCATCATTTTGTTCATCATGCCGCTGTTGAGGGGCCTCTGGCAGCAGAAAAAGGACAGAGACGCGCTGCAACAAGCGCGCGACGGTCTGGAAGTGCAAGTCGATATCCGGACGCAGGAACTCTTTTCGCTCAATCATGTGCTGCAACGCTCCAATGATGCGCTGCAGGGAGAAGTTGCGGAAAGAAAACGCGCGGAAACGAAGCTGGAACAAAAAAGAGCGGAAATAGAGGCGGCGTACGCCGAGTTGAAGAATATGCAGTCGCAGATCGTGCAACAGGAAAAAATGGCTTCGATCGGTCAGCTGGCGGCTGGCGTCGCGCATGAGATCAATAATCCAATGGGCTATATCATCAGCAACCTGGGGATGTTGCAAAGCTATACCGAGAAGCTGAACGCGTTCCTGGCCGTACAGGACGAGTTCAAGGCGGCGCTTTTGCAACTGCCCAAAGAGCATGTGCAATGTCAGCAGTGCCAAGAACGGATCGCTGCGTTGACGGCCGAACTGGAGCAAGCGAGAACAAGACTTGAGATTGACTATCTGTTGGCCGATACGCAGGATTTGCTGAAAGAGACGTTGGATGGCGCCGATCGGGTCAAAAAAATCGTACAGGATTTGAAAAGTTTTGCCCGCTTCGATGACGTGCGAAAAATATCCAACGTCAATGAAGGTATTGAAAGCACGGTCAATATCATTTGGAACGAGCTGAAGTACAAGGCTGCGGTCGAGAAAGATCTGGGCGTCATCCCCGATATCAACTGCAATCTGGGACAACTGAACCAGGTGTTCATGAATCTTTTGCTCAATGCGGTGCAGGCCATCGAAGGCAGCGGACGAATCGCAATCCGCAGCTGGCAGGAAGGGAAATTTATCTTCATCAGCGTTTCCGATACGGGCAAAGGGATTGAGCCGGAAGCGATAAACCGCATCTTCGAACCGTTCTACACGACGAAGGAAATTGGTGAAGGTACAGGGCTTGGATTGAGCGTCAGCTACGATATCGTCAAGAAGCATGGCGGCGAGATCAGTGTGGCAAGCGAACTCGGCCAGGGAACCACCTTTACTATCAAGCTGCCGATCTCAGATCTGAATGGCTAGAAAAGGCAAGAGGGTGTCGCAAAAAAGGTTTTAAACAACCTTTTTGCGACACCCTCTTGCTTGTAATCATTGCTTCCATAAACCGGATAAGCTGACGAGTAAAGAAACCATACCACCGGCGATGAGAGGTCCCACGGCCAGGCCGTTGAAAAAACAGACGCCGATGATCGTGCCGGTTACCAGCGCGGTCACTGTTTCCGGTGAGCCTTTCATGAACGGTACGCCTTGGGCGGCGACCCAGGCGACAAAAATTCCAACCGCTACCGCGACAAGACCGACAGGAGATTTTAGTGCACTTGCGATGTCGCCTGCGTCGATGCGCCCTTGCGCAAGCGGTACAAGAACGGCCAGGGTCAGAATGATCACGCCGATATTGATGCCGTGCGCTTCGATAAAAGGGAACCATTGGCCGAACCCGAGCAGCTTGATGAGCAGCAGAATCAGGGCAGCTATCGATACGGTATGGTTATTGCCCAATACGCCTAAGACGAGAATGATCAGCAGGGGAAGGTTTTCAAAATTCATCGAATCACATCCTGGGAAGTATTTTGCGCAGTGGCGCAAGAAGAAACGAACACTTTACCTATCATACTAAGATTGAGGGAAAAAGTCTAATGGAAGTGCTTTTCATGCTTGCATAGTGCTAAGAGCGATGATACATTTTAAAAGAGAACGAATAGCGGAAAAAGGAGAGGATGCTATGCTGCAAAGAAAACGAATAATCCAATGCGCCATGCTGTTCGGCGTCGCGGCGGTCACAGCATTGGCCTTGCTGCTGTCGGGACCGAGCGGCGCGAAGGCGGCGCCGGATCATGTCACGCTGACCTGGGCCTCCGATCCGAAAACGACGCAGACCGTGACCTGGCGAACGGACGTCACAGCGAAATCTGGGCTTGTACAATATGCGCAGGTCACGAACGGTTTCACTTTGCCCGTGAATCCCCGTACGGCACAGGCGCAGGCGGAAGAACTGGCGAGCAATGCGGGGAACATGAGCATCCATTCGGTCACGCTGACCGGTCTCATACCCGGCAGCCGTTATCTGTACCGGGTCGGTGACGGTGAAGAGTGGAGCGAGATCAACAGTTTCACGACCGCGCCGGCGCGGCCAGAAAAATTTAAGTTTTTGATGTTTGGCGATTCGCAATCCTATACGTATGAACTGTGGCAAAAGACGCTGCATCAGGCATATCAGGCCAACCAGGATGCCGCGTTTCTCGTCAACGTCGGTGATCTGGTCGATGTCGGACAGGACTACGGCCAGTGGAATGGCTGGCTTAACGCCGGAAAAGGAGTTATTGACGCAATTCCGCTTGTCCCGGTAGTCGGCAACCATGAAACGTATACGCCGGAAGCCAAATTCTCGCTGCCGACGCTTTTTACCTCACAGCTCAAGGTTCCTAGCAACGGACCGGAAGGGCTGAAGGGGCAAGTGTATTCGTTTGACTATGGCAATGTTCATTTCAGTGTGCTCGACAGTCAGCTCGGCGAAGAACGAAGTTTCGTCGCCAATATGCTGGAGCTGCAAAAAAGTTGGCTGGAACAGGACTTGGCGGCCAGCGCCAAACAGTGGAAGGTGGTGCTGATCCATCGCCCGCCCTACCATAACCGCCCGAAGCCCGGCGATGAAGAGTTGCGCGACGGATTGACGCCGCTGTTCGACAAGTATCATGTCGACATCGTCTTTGCCGGACATGATCATGATTATGTCCGCAGTTATCCGCTCTACGGCGGACAAATTATGCAAGAGTCTGCGCAAGGCACGATCTACGTGACCTGCGGCCGGAGCGGAACCAAGACATATAAGGCGACGCTGGCCAAGGACTGGGATGAATTCTTCTTCAACCCGATTGACGAGCCGAATTATATGACGGTCGAAGTCAACGGCGGCGAACTGAGCGTGAAATCGTTTATGCAAAGCGGTGCTTTGATCGACGCTTGGACAGTGCGCAAAGGAAAATAATAAAACAGCCGAGAGGTGAAGCAGGCTAAGCCCGTTCACCTCCCGGCTGTTTTATTATGCTTTACCAGGCGGCAATGGCCGCGCCTTTGAAATGTTCAGCGACGAAAGCTTTCACTTCCGGTGACTGATAGGCTTTGATCAGCTTGGCGATTGCCGGATCGTTCTTATCTTTCGTTTGCACTGCGATGACATTGGCGTAAGGTGAATTGCCGTCCTCTAAGAGCAGCGCGTCTTTGGTCGGCAACAGACCGGCTGTCATTGCATAATTGGTATTGATGGCGGCAAGATCGAGATCGCCCAGCGAACGCGGAATCTGTGCTGCGTCGAGTTCTTTGAAGCGCAGGTTCTTCGGATTGCTTACAATGTCAGTCGGCGTCGCGGTATGGCCGATGCCTTCTTTCAGTCTCAACAAACCGGCTTTTTCCAAGAGCAGCAAGGCGCGCCCGCCGTTGGTCGGGTCATTGGGAATGGCGATCACGGCACCGTTCGGCAAATCTTGCATCGTTTTCAGTTTCTGCGAGTAAATGCCCATCGGGAAAAGAATGGTCTTGGCTACCGAAACGATTTCAAACTTACGGTCTTTGACGACATTGTCGAGGTAGGGCTGATGCTGAAAACTATTGGCTTTGATATCGCCCTGACTTAAAGCCGCGTTGGGCTGGACGTAATCGCTGAATTCGACGATTTCGATTTTGAGGCCGTCTTTTTCCGCTGTTTTTTTCACGATTTCGGCGACTTCGGCGTGAGGCCCGGCGGTGACGCCTAATTTCAAAGGCTTATCGCTGCCTGGCGCTGCGCCGTTTGAACAACCGGCGGCGAAGGCGGTCAAGAGGCTGATGACGGCTAAGAGTGTCGGTAAGAAAAAGCGTTTTCGATTCATTTTCGTGGAACCTCCTTCAATTTTTGCAGTCGTTCGACCGCGGCTTCCAGTGTGGAAATCTTTTTGCAGAAGCAAAAGCGGACGAAGTGATGACGCTTGGGATGATCCGATTGATAAAAGCTCGAACCGGGAACGACCGCAACGCCGACCTCTTCGGCCAGGTAGCGGGAGAAGGCGATATCGTTGTCCCAGCCGAGCGGCGTGATGTCGGCCATGATGTAATATGCGCCGCTTGGCGTGCAGCAGGAAAAGCCGAGCTGTGTCAGTTCACGCAGCAGATAATCGCGCCGTGCGCGGTAAAATTCGGCCAGCTCCTGATAATAGGCTGGTTCCCAGCGCAATGCGGCCGCTGCGGCTTCCTGGAGCGGCGCGGCCGCGCCGACCGTGAGAAAGTCATGGACCTTGCGGATCGACTGCGTGATTTCCGACGAAGCGAGAATGAAACCGATCCGCCAGCCGGTAACGCTGTAAGTCTTTGAAATGCTATTGATCACGATGGTGCGCTCCGCCATCTGAGGCAACGTATAAAGCGGGACATGAAGCGCGCCGTCGAATAAGATGTGCTCATAAATCTCATCGGTGATCGCTAGGACGTCGTGTTTGATGCAAAGATCGGCGATCAGCTGCAGTTCGTCACGGTTAAAAACTTTGCCGGTCGGGTTATTCGGCGTGTTGATGATAATGGCTCGGGTGCGTTCATTAAAAGCGGCGCTCAGTTCGTCCGGCGAGAAAGAGAAGGACGGCGGCTGCAGCGCGACATAGCGCGGCGTCGCACCGCACAAGATGGCGTCGGGTCCATAATTTTCGTAGAAAGGCTGGAAAATGATCACTTCATCGCCTGGATTGACGGTAGCGAGTAGCGTGGCGATCATGCCTTCCGTTGAGCCGCAGCAAACGGTGATTTGGCGCTGCGGATCGAGTTCGATGCCGTAATCGCGCCGGCTCTTCCAGGCGATCGCTTCACGCAGCGACTGACTGCCCCAGGTGATCGCATATTGATTGTAATCGCTGTTAATTGCCGTGACCGCGGCCTCTTTGATTTCGTTCGGCGCAGGAAAGTCGGGGAAACCCTGTGCGAGATTGATCGCCTGATGCGCGGCGGCGATGCGCGACATTTCACGGATGACCGATTCGCTGAACTGGCTGGCTTTTTCGGAAGCGTAAGGCAGTAAGGTGTTTGACATAGTGTAATTCTCCTTTATAGCCGTTTAAAATAAGGAAAAGCCTCTTCACACAGTGAAGAGGCTCGATCGGCTTACGAGGCGATCCGCTCTTCATCTGTCAGGAAAGATCCTGATGGATTTGGCACCGTTCGCAAGATTGCGATGGTTGCCGCAGCGTCATAGGGCCAGTCCCTCGGCTGCTCTCGATGAAGTCAGTATATAATTGATGATGCCAATGGTACCATAATATTCAATGACGTGTCAAGGGGCGAAATGGCGTTTTTGTGTAAGTTGTTCGCCTTGACGCAGCGTGGTCGAGAATGATAGAATTAATTTTAACAATTTAGTCCCGGTGAAACGGACAAACGAATTGTTGCAAGAAATAGTGCTGCGGGAAATAGAGAAATAACAGGCTGCATCATTTGCTGAAGCAAGGCGATGTTTTTGACGAGAGGCAACGAGGTTCGTTTCGCAAGAGAAAGCCTGCTGCGGCAGGCTTTTCACATTTGTGAGCCAAAGTTTCTTGCATTGGCTGGAGGATTTTTCTTTGAACGCAGAGAAGAACAGTTCTTTGTTGTCAATGTAAAAGGCGATGCGGTTCGCATGGCGGCGCAAACAGTTTGCAGCTTATCCCGCCAGTCGAGCGAAGATTATTGAAGAAAAATTCAGGGAGGCGCAGTATGCAACACGAAATCACAATTATCAGCGAGCGATGCAAAGGCTGCAACATTTGCGTCGGGCTCTGCCCGAAACAAGTGCTGGGTCTCGATACCTTGAGTAAGGTTCAAGTCCTCAAAGGTGAAGACTGTATCGGCTGCGGCCAGTGCGAATTGCGCTGTCCGGATTATGCCATTTATGTGGAAAAGAAGGTGAGCAAATGAGCGAAGCAAGATTGATGCAGGGCAACGAAGCCTGCGCTGAAGGCGCTTTAGCCGCAGGCGTGCGCTTTTTTGGCGGTTATCCGATCACGCCGTCGACCGAGATTGCCGAACACATGGCCGGAGCGCTGCCGGCGCTTGGCGGCACGTTCATCCAAATGGAAGATGAAATTGCCGGTATTGCTGTCGTGCTTGGCGCGGCGCTGGCCGGTAAAAAAGTTCTGACGGCGACGTCCGGCCCTGGCTTTTCTTTGAAACAGGAATTGATTGGTTATGGCTGCATTGCCGAAATTCCGGCTGTTATCGTCAATGTGCAGCGGACCGGTCCTTCGACCGGCCAGCCGACATCTCCTTCGCAGGGAGATATCATGCAGGCGCGCTGGGGTACGCATGGCGATCATCCGATGATCGCGCTGTCGCCTTGGACCGTGCGCGAATCGTTTGATGTTGCGGTAAAGGCTGTTAATTATGCAGAACGGTTTCGTACGCCAGTCATCATCTTACTCGATGAAGTCGTCGGGCATATGCGCGAGCGCGTCGTACTGCCGCGTCCCGAAGAAATCGACGTTTATCCGCGCCGCAAGCCGGTCGTAACCGAAGGCGAACCATACAAACCGTTCAAACCGATGGACGACTTGGTGCCGAGTCCGGCCGATTTCGGAACCGGACATCGTTATCATGTCACCGGTCTCTTTCATGACGAAACCGGTTTTCCGAGCGGCAATGCTAAACTGACCAAAGATGTCACGCACCGTTTGCATGAAAAAATTATGCGCGCGCAGGATGAAATCACGCATTATGATGAGTTCTTCATGGAGGACGCGGAAATCGTTGTCGTCGCTTACGGCGGCACGGCGCGGACCGCGTATGCGGGCGTGGAAGCGGCGCGCAAGAAAGGCGTCAAGGTCGGCATGGTACGCTTGATGACGATCTGGCCGTTCGCCGACAAGATCATCAAGAAGATTGCGGCGCAGGCAAAAGCGATTCTGGTGCCGGAAATGAATTACGGCCAATTGGTGCTGGAAGTGGAGCGGGTCGCTGCCGGACAGGCCAAGGTGGTATCGCTGCCTAAATATGATACGGAGATCTTTACGCCGCAGGAAATCGTCGCGGCGATAGAAGACCTGAACGCGGAGGTGGCAAAGTGAGAGCGCACGAAAAATATTTCCGTATGAATCGTCTGCCCCATATCTGGTGTCCCGGCTGCGGCAACGGCATCGTGATGAAAGCGATTGCGCAGGCCATCGACAAACAGGGCCTTGATCAAAACAAAACGGTGATCGTATCCGGCATCGGCTGCTCATCGCGCGCTTCCGGTTATATGGACTTTGACACGCTGCATACCGCGCACGGTCGGGCGATCCCGTTTGCAACCGGCATCAAGCTGGCAAATCCGGAACTGAACGTCATCGTCATCACCGGCGACGGCGACTGCACGGCTATCGGCGGCAACCATTTCATCCATGGCGCACGGCGCAACGTCGATCTGACCGTCGTCTTGTTTAACAACAACATTTACGGCATGACCGGCGGTCAGGCATCGCCGCTCACGCCGCTCGGCAAGAAGGCGACAACTGCGCCTTATGGCAGCGTCGACCGTGCTTTTGACGCCTGTGAATTGGCGAAGGCGGCCGGTGCGACCTATGTTGCACGCAGTACGGCCTATCATGTGAACCAGATGGTTGACCTGATTGCAGAGGGCATCGCCAATAAGGGGTTTTCGTTTGTTGAAACAATGACGCCGTGCCCGATCTCATACGGCCGTCGCAACAAGCTCGGCGATGCGGCCGCGATGCTGAAAGGCATGAGCCAGCAAGCCGTGCCGCTGATCGCTTACGAAAAAATGAGCGAAGAACAGCGCGAAGGAAAAATTCCGACCGGTGTACTGCATAAGAGCCAGTTCCCCGAATATTGCAGCGAATATGCGCAGGTCATCTGCATGGCAGGGGAGGGAGAAGTATGAACCAGATCCGATTATCAGGCTCGGGCGGTCAAGGGGTAATCACCGCCGGTATTATTTTGGCGGAAGCCGCGATCATGGAAGGCAAGGAAGCGGTGCAGTCGCAATCGTACGGACCGGAAGCGCGCGGCGGCGCGTCGAAGGCCGAGGTCATCATTGCGGACAGTTTCATTTATCATCCGAAAGTCGTAACGCCGAATGTCGTGCTCGCGATGACGCAGCAGGCAGCGCAGAAATATATCGCCGATCTGCCGACAAGCGGAATCTTAATTATCGATGAGGATTTGGTTCCGGAAGTACCTGTGTTTGGCGGCCGAATCGTTAAGACGCCGATTACGCGTCTGGCGCAGGAAAAACTGGGGCGCGACCTCTTTGCCAATATCATCGCGCTTGGCGTCTTAGTCAAGGTGACGAACGTGGTATCGTTTGAAACGATTCAAAAAGCGGTTGCGCACCGTGTACCTCCGGCGACCGTTGCCAAAAACATGGAGGCGCTGCGTCTCGGTTATGAATCGGTAAAATAGAAACGAAAGCGCTGCGCGCTTGCACAACGACGTGTGAAAGAACGTGGAGAACGAAAAAGCAAAACGTTACATTCGTTTTCCGCTGTCTTTGGCTTTGCTTTGTGCGGCTGTGCAGCGTTTTTACTTTGGCGAAAAGACGGAAGATTCCAACTAAGAGAAAAAGAAAGGCGGAATCGTATGGAAAAGAAGAGCGAAGCGAGAAATGAAAACGGCGCCGCAAAGCGATACGGGCTGCTGCTTGCGCTGGCGGCGCTGACGGCGGTCATCTTGCTGCCGACGCCGGCCGGTTTGCCGGTTGCCGGTCATCGGATGCTGGGAATTTTGGTGTTTTCCATTATTGTCTGGATGAGTGACTGCATCTCCTATCCGGTCAGCGCTGCGGTAATCATCGCACTGATCGCGTTTATTCTCGGTCTGGCGCCCGATATGGCGGCTCCGAACAAGCTGATCGGCACTACGCAGGCGCTTACAATCGCGCTGAGTGGTTTTAGCAATACGGCGTTGGCCTTGGTCGGCGGCGCACTCTTTATTGCCGCGGCGATGACGAAGACGGGGCTTGATAAGCGGATCGCGCTTTTGGTTCTTTCTAAGATTGGAGCTAAAACCAATCGCATTTTAATTGGTGTAATTTTGGTCGGACTGATTCTAAGCTTTTTTGTGCCCAGCACGACGGCGCGTGTTTCCTGCATGGTGCCAATCGTGATGGGAATCATCAGCGCGTTCGGCGTAAATAAAAAGAGTCGTTTTGCCGGGATTTTAATGATTGCGACTGCACAGGCCGACAGCATTTGGAATGTCGGCATTAAAACGGCAGCGGCGCAAAATATGATTGCAATGGGCTTTATTGAAAAGCAACTGGGCCAGACGATCAGCTGGATGGAGTGGTTTATCGCGGCGGCGCCGTTTGCCGCCATCATGTCGGTGGTGCTTTATTTCGTCCTCTTAAAGGTCATGCCGCCGGAAATGAAGGAAGTGCCGGGCGGCAAAGAAACTGTCGCCAAAGCGCTGCAGGAGCTGGGCGCGATGAGTCTGGCAGAAAAGAAACTGCTGGCGCTCTCGCTCGTGCTGCTCTTCTTCTGGTCAACGGAAAAGATCCTGCATTCGTTTGATACCTCGTCGACGACGCTTGCGGCGATTGCGCTGATGCTGCTGCCTGGCATCGGGATCATGAACTGGAAAGAGGCGCAGGACAGGATTCCCTGGGGAACGCTGGTACTGTTCGGTACCGGAATCAGTCTCGGTTCGGCATTGTTATCGACTAAAGCGGCTGCCTGGCTGGCGCAGTTTGTCGTTGTCTGGTTCGGCTTGCAGACGATGCCGATAATCGGCATTCTTGCCAGTTTAGCCGCGTTCTTGATTGTCATTCATCTGGGCTTTGCCAGCGCTACCGCATTGGCGGCGGCGATTATTCCGATCCTGATCTCGGTGCTGCAAAGCGTCAAGACGCCGGGCGTCAATGTGGTCGGCATGACAATGATCTTGCAATACGTGATCAGCTTCGGTTTCATTCTGCCGGTCAACGCGCCGCAAAACATGGTGGCATATGGTACAGAGACGTTTGAAGTAAAAGATTTCATTAAAACGGGTGTTCCACTCACGCTGGCAGCCTATCTTTTGATTTTGCTGCTTGGCATGACCTATTGGAAATGGATTGGCATCATGTAAAATAGAAAACAAAATAAAAACAGCAGCAGACAACGAGAAAAAAATCGTGCACCTGCTGCTGTTTTTATTTTTGCAATTTGAATTGCAAAAATAAATTGAAAAAAGCTAAAAATGCACATCGGTTCAATATACGATATTGTCCAGAAAAGTCGTTGACGAATTTTCTGATTGTTTGGTAAAATGAGCTTGAACAAATGACTGAATGATGAACGGATGTTCAAATGCGGCTGGATAAGCAGAAGAGAAGGGGAGAGAAAGTATGTTTAACCAATTGATTGCAGAAAACCGCGTGCTTTTTGCCGAGAAATTTGCCTCCTGGCAGGAGGCGGTAGCGGCGGCAGCAGAGCCGTTGGTCAGAGATGGAGCGATTGACGCGTCGTATATTGATGCGATGATTGATTCGATTCTCACGCACGGTCCGTACATCGTCATTGCGCCGAATGTCGCGATGCCGCATGCGCAGGGCGGCAATAGCGGCGTACATCAGACCGCGATCTCGTTTATGCGCGTCAAAGAACCGGTGGCCTTTAGCGACAGTCCGGAACATGCGGCCCAATTGCTGTTTGTCCTGGCCTCGATCGATAGTGAAAATCATCTGCAGATGTTGCAGGCCTTGGTCGAAGCGATTTCAGAAGAGGGTTTTCTTGAAGCGCTGGCAACAGTTGAAAGCATCGACGAATTGAATCGTTTGCTGAAAAATTGAGTTGTTGACGAAAATGCAGGGAAGAAGTGAGAGGAGGACTAGGAACAGTGGAGCAAATATTACTCACGATCAATCTAGTATCGAAAGGGTTTGCCGACAATATTCTCACGAAACCGGAATTTTTCATCGGCATCCTGGTTTTTATCGGCTATCTGTTGTTGGGTAAACCGATTTACGAGGCCTTTGGCGGATTTATCAAGGCTGCGGTCGGGATGATGATCTGGAACGTCGGTGCCGGCGGTCTGGTCAATACATTCAGGCCGATCTTAGCCGGTCTGAATGACCGTTTTGCGCTGCATGCGGCGGTCATCGATCCTTATTTCGGTTTGAATGCGGCCTCGGAAGCGATCAAGAGCATCGGCATGTCGCTCTCGTGGACGATGGTGTCGCTGATGGTCGGTTTCGGCTGGAACATCTTACTGGTCTTATTCAGACGGCAGACAAAATGCCGAACCTTGTTTCTTACCGGACATATTATGATTCAACAGGCGACGACCTGTACCTGGCTGGTGTTCTTTGCGATTCCGGAACTGCGCAATATCGAAGGCGCGATGTGGATCGGGATTTTGGCCGGCACGTATTGGGCCGTGTTCTCCAATCTGACGGTCGAGCCGACGCAGGAACTGACTGAAGGCGGCGGATTCGCGGTCGGACATCAGCAGATGGGCTGGGTCTGGCTGACCAGCAAACTGGCGCCGCTGCTTGGCGATCCTGAGCATACGGTGGAAAACATCAAGTTGCCGCGCTGGCTCTCGATGTTCAATGATAATGTCATCACGACCGGCGTGCTGATGATCGTCTTCTTCGGCGTAATCATGGGAATTCTCGGCGAGCCGTATCTGCGCGGCGTTGATAAGGCCGGTTTTCCGGCGAGCTTGGCGTTTCCCACATATATTTTGTCCAAATCGCTTTTGTTTTCGGTCTACCTGTTTATCTTGATCAGCGGCGTCAGAATGTTTGTCTCGGAGCTGACCGAATCGTTTCGCGGCATTTCGGAAAAAGTGCTGCCGGGCGCGCTGCCGGCGGTCGACTGTGCGGCTACCTTCGGCTTCTCGTCGCCAAACACGGTACTCTTCGGCTTCTTATTCGGCTGTTTGGGTCAGTTTGTTGCCATTGCCGGACTGTTCTTGTTCAAATTGCCGATCCTGATCATCACCGGTTTTGTTCCCGTATTTTTCGACAATGCAACTACAGCGGTGTTTGCCAATAAATTCGGCGGCGTCAGAGCCGCGGGCATCCTGACGTTTTGCACCGGGCTCATTCAAGTTTCGGGCGGCGCGTTTGCCGCATGGTATTTCCAACTTTATCAATACGGCGGCTGGCACGGCAATATCGACTGGGATACGCTCTGGCCGTTGATCGGCGTGATTATGAAAAACTTTTCAATGGTCGGTATGTTCGCGGTCATCGCGGCGATGCTGGTGATTCCGCAAATCCAATACCGGCGCAGCGCCGACAAAGAACATTATTTCCATCAGGGTTCTGAATAAGAGAGGAGGGCTTACAGATGCTTAAAGTAGTTGCCGCTTGCGGGAATGGAATGGGTTCCAGCCAAATCATCAAGATGAAGATTGCGAAGGTCTTTAAAAAACTGAATATCGAAGCGGATATTCATCATATGAGCGTCGGTGAGGCGAAGTCGGCCGCCAATGGATTTGATGTGGTCTTTTGCGGCGCGACGCTGGTTGAGAATTTTAGCGGACGCAATAAAAAAACAATCATTATCGGTTTGGTGAATCTGCTTTCCGAAACGGAAATCGAAGCGAAAATTCGCGAGCACCTTACGCTGCCTGAATAAAATACGAGGAGGATTATAATATGTTGCCTAAATTACAAATTGCCCTCGATAACTTATCTTATCCTGAGGCCATCACTGCATTGCAGGGCGGCGTCGCAGAAGAAATAGATGTCATTGAAGTTGGAACGATTCTCTTATGCGCCGAAGGAAAACGGGTCGTGCGTTATCTGAAGACGATGTACCCGGACAAAATCGTTCTGGCCGATGCGAAAATTGCCGATGCGGGCAAGATCATCACACCGATGATGTTTGACGCAGGCGCGGACTGGACGACCATCATTTGCTGTGCGGAACTGCCGACAGCGGCGGGCGCGCTCGAGATTGCCAAGGCGAGAGGACGCGATATCCAGATCGAGCTGACCGGTTACTGGAATTTTGAGATGGCGGAAGACTGGAAGCGCATCGGCGTGAGTCAGGTCGTCTACCATCGCTCGCGCGATGCGCAGGCAGCCGGCGTTAATTGGGGGCCTGCCGATCTGGAAAAAGTGAAGCGGCTTTGCGAGATGGGCTTTAAGGTGACGATTACCGGCGGCGTGAATGTCGAGGATGTCAAGCTGTTCAAGGATTTTCCGATTTATGTCTTTATCGCCGGACGGGCGATTCGTGATGCGGCCGATCCGGCGGCGGCAGCCAGAGCGTTTAAGGCTGAATTTGCGAAATATTGGTGAGTGCGATGAAGAATTTACTGGGCCTATATGAAAAAGCATTGCCGCAAAGCATGAGCTGGCCGGAAAAATTTCAAACGGCCAAGGAGTTGGGCTTCGACTTCATTGAGATATCGGTCGATGAAAGCGATGAACGCTTGGCGCGGCTGGAATGGTCGTTCGAAGAGCGCGAAGCGATCCGTCAGGCGATGCGGGAAAGCGGCGTTTCGCTGCGCTCGATGTGCTTTAGCGGACATCGGCGTTACCCGCTGGGCAGCCGCGACGCGAAGACGCGGCGTCTGGCGCTGGAGTTGATGGAAAAAGCGATTCGTCTGGCGGCCGATCTGGGTATTCGCGTCATTCAGCTCGCCGGATATGATGTTTATTATGAACCGTCCGGCCAGGATACTAAGGAAAACTTCATTGCGGGCTTAAAGGCGTGCGCGGCCATGGCGGCGCGCGAACAGGTCATGCTGGCGATTGAAATCATGGATACGCCTTTTCTTAACTCAATCACGAAGTATCTCGAGTACGACCGTTTGATTGATTCGCCGTGGCTGGCGGTATATCCCGACATCGGCAACTTGAACGCCTGGGGTAACGACGTCAAGGCGGAATTGCAAAAAGGACGCAACCGGATTGTCGCGGTGCATGTGAAAGAGACGAAGAATGTTACGGACGATTATGGCGGGCAGTTTCGCGACGTCCTCTTCGGCCAGGGCGATATGGATTTTGCCGCGATCTTTCGCGACTTGAAGGAACTGGCGTATGAAGGTCCGTTCGTACTGGAAATGTGGGGCGATAAGATCGCGGAGCCGTTGCCGGAAATCCGGCGCTCCAAAGAGTTCATCGAGACGCTGCTCAGTCAGGCCGGCTTTGAAGCCTGACGGGCGCGAGGGAGGAGACGGAAGATGGAACGTTTGATTCGTGATGTGCTGAAAGCCAATTTAGACTTGCCGCGTTATGGCTTGGTGACGTTCACCTGGGGCAACGTCAGCGCGATCGACCGCAGCCGCGGCATCGTCGTGATCAAGCCGAGCGGCGTCGCGTATGAAGAAATGAACGAAGAGCATATGGTCGTAATGGAACTTGACGGCAAGGTCATTCATGGCCAGTTTCGTCCGTCGAGCGATACGAAGACGCATCTCGAGATTTACCGTTCGTTTGCTACGGTCGGCGGCGTCGTTCACACGCATTCGCGCTGGGCGACGATTTGGGCGCAGGCAGGAAGGGAAATCCAAGCTTACGGCACGACGCACGCGGACTATTTTTACGGCAAGATTCCCTGTACGCGTCAACTGACGCACGAAGAAATCGAGGGCGAGTATGAGGCGAACACCGGCAAGCTGATTGTCGAGACGCTGCAAGGCGCAGCGCTTGACGCGGCGGCGATGCCGGGGGTTTTGGTCAACGGACACGGGCCGTTTGCCTGGGGCAAGAGCGCGGCTGATGCCGTGCACAATGCCGTGGTATTGGAAGAGGTGGCGATGATGGCGCTTCATACGCTGCAGTTAGCGCCCGGGCGTCAGCCGGTGGAACAGGTGCTGCTTGACAAGCATTATTTTCGCAAGCATGGCAGCAATGCCTATTATGGACAGGCTAAATAAGCGATCGACAAGGAAGGTGCAGGTATGAGCAAGATTGACGAAATTACCCGCGAATCGTGGGTGTTGAACACGTTTCCCGAGTGGGGAACCTGGCTGAATGAAGAAATTGAAAATGAAGTGGTTGCACCGGGCAGCTTTGCGATGTGGTGGCTGGGCTGCACGGGGATTTGGCTGAAGTCGGAAGGCGGCGCCAATCTTTGCATCGACTTTTGGTGCGGCAGCGGCAAGCGGACAAAAGCGAAACCGTTGATGGACAGCCATCATCAGATGGCGCGGATGAGCGGCGGGAAAAAACTGCAGCCGAATCTGCGCGTCGCGCCGTTTGTGCTCGATCCGTTTGCGATTCGCAAGATTGACGCGGTGGTGTCGACGCATGATCACAACGATCATATCGATGTGAATGTGGCGGCTGCAGTGCTGAAAAATTGTCCGGACACGGTTCCGTTCATCGGTCCGCAGGCATGCGTCACCTTATGGCAAAGCTGGGGCGTGCCGAAAGAACGCTGCATCGTTGTGAAACCGGGCGATGTAGTGAAAATCAAAGATACCGAATTGATCGCGCTCGATTCGTTTGACCGTACCGCGTTGATTACTGCCGGAAAAGATGTGCAACTGTCCGGCAAACTGCCGGGCGACATGGCGCAGCGCGCGGTCAATTATCTAATCAAGACGCCGGGCGGCAGCTTGTACCACAGCGGCGATTCGCATTACTCGAACTATTACGCCAAACACGGCAACGATTACCAAATCGATGTCGCGCTGGGCTCGTTCGGTGAAAATCCGCGCGGCATCACCGACAAGATGACGGCATCCGATATTCTGCGCATGGCGGAAGCGTTGAACACCAAGGTGATCATTCCGTTCCATCATGACATCTGGTCGAACTTCCAAGCGGATCCGTCAGAAATCAGCGTCCTCTATGAGATGAAGAAGCATCGACTGCAATATGGCTTCAAGCCCTTTATCTGGCAGGTCGGCGGAAAATTTGTCTTCCCCGCCGACAAAGACAAACGCGAGTACCACTATCCGCGCGGTTTTGATGACTGCTTCACAGGCGAAATTGATTTGCCGTACAAATCGTTTCTCTAAAGAAAAAACGCAAGCGACCTGAGAGGTGCTTGCGTTTTTTATCAATAAATCGGCTTTACGTGCGTTGATGAAGTTCCAGTACTTGTCGGGCTGTGACGTCGTCGGTGATCAATGTATTGATCAACTGGCCGCGCAGCGCGCCAAGGATCGAAGGGACTTTAACCTTACCGCAGGCGACGCCGATGACCTGACGGATTTTATGCAGATCATCCAACGAAATGCCGATGAGGCGTTGGTGGATGTCCGTTGCCAAGACTTGGCCGTTGATGTCGTAGTGCTGCGCGCAGATATGACCAATTGAACCCTGCGCCTTTAACGCATCAATCATCTTCTTGTCGAGATAGCGGCTGGCCGTCATATTCTGCGTCTTGTCGAGCGAGCCGATCCCAGTCAGCGCAATATCGGCTTCGCGAGCCATCAACAGCGTTTCGTTGATGTGCGGATCCTGAAGCAGCGCGGTACGGGTCTCACTGTTTTCGACAAAGAGCGGCGCGTGGATGTAATAGCATTCGCCGCCGTACAAGTTGGCCAGCTGGCGGACCAGATCCGGTCCGTCGGTGAGGCGGTTGGCGGAATTCGCGGCGCCGAAGAGCTGAATGACTTTGATTGGAAATTGCTGTTCCGGGCGCAGTTGCTGGATCGTATGATACATCGTCTGGCCCCAGGAAAGGCCAAGCGTAGTGTTTTCTTTTAAGACGCCTTGCAGATAGCGGGCTGCGAGACGGCAGACGCCGATCAAAACGTCGTCGCCGCTGAGACGGCTACTGTCGAGGACGCGGATATCCATCAGACCGAAACGGCTGATCAATTCTTGTTCGAGCTGCGGCGAACGGTCCCAGGGATAATGAATGATGATTTCGACGACGCCTTTGTCGCGCGCTTCCTGCAGCAGTCGCGAAACGGTGGGGCGTGAAGTGTGAATCTGTTTGGCGATATCATTTTGCGTCATGTTATTTTCGTAATATAAGCGGGAAACTTCGCATAACAGTTCGATGTCTTCCATATAAAGTAACCTCCTCGCATAACATTCTCCGGCAAAGCGCGCTTTTAATTGACGAAAGAAGCAGAAATTGCTATCATAGTGATGAACAAATGATGATAAAGTGAACTGATGTTCAAGAAAATTTAAACACATCCACCAAAGATTGTCAAGCGAGGAAGAACGGTTGAAGAATGCGAAAAGCAGCGAAGGAGATCAGAGAATGCTGAAAGTAGTAGCAGCCTGCGGCAATGGGATGGGATCGAGTCAAATCATCAAAATGAAAATCGATAAGGTCTTTAAGAAGCTGGGCATAGCGGTGGAGATTCATCATATGAGCGTCGGCGAGGCGCGCTCGGCTGCAGCAGGCTATGATGTGGTTTTTTGCTCCGTATCTTTCGTCGAGCAATTTGTCGTGCGAAAAAATAAACCGCTGGTGATCGGTTTGCAAAATTTGTTGTCGGAGTCGGAGATCGAAGGGAAAATAAAGGAAAGCCTCGTGCTCAGCATCGGGTGAGAGGCGAGAACTTGCTAAGCGGCGATTTTTTGCTGCTTGAAGCAAAAAGGAGCGATTGCGATGAAAATTTCTTGGTGCGTTTGCGATCTTGACGGCAGTCTCTTGAATAATCAGGGGGAATTGACGGAAGAAACGGTGCAGGTATTACGCGAGATTCGTGAAAACGGCGTTCGGCTGGTGCTGGCGACGGGGCGCAGTCACCTCTTCGTAAAAAAGATTGCCGCACGGTTAGAAGTGATGGAACCGGTTATCGCGTGCAACGGCGGCCTGGTCTGGCAGCCGAAAACGGATCAGATTTTGCAGCGGCGGGCGATTCCCGAAGCTGCGCTGAACGAATTGGTTGCTTATTGCCTGGAACAGCGTCTGGACATGCTGGTGTACGGCGATAAGCATATTTATCATACGCCGTGGAGCGACCGGGCGGAGAAATACCGGCTCTATAACGAACGGCAAACGGACGGTTTTACGCTGCCGCTGCAAAGTATCGCTTCCGCCGCTGAATTGCCGCAGGGTAAATGCATGAAGGCGTTTCTCTGGGAAGCTTCACCGGAAATGCTGGCGGCAATTCGCAGCTTTAAAACGGCAGGGCAGCTGACGCTGGTGCAATCGATGGCCGGTGCGACCGATATCATGGCGACCGGTGTTTCGAAAGGCGACGGTTTAACCTTCCTGGCAGAAACGATCGGACTGAATCTGGCTGAAACGGTGGCGTTCGGAGACAATTACAACGACATCAGCATGTTAAAGCAAGTCCGTTATTCGATTGCAATGGGCAACGGCGAAGCCGAAGTGAAAGCTATCGCCTGGCAAGTAACCGACAGCAATGAGGAAAACGGCGTTGCCAAAGCGCTGCGCAAATATGTCCTGGTGCAATAAATATACGGAACGAAAAATAAAATCGCAAACTTGCGTTTACATGCAAGCTTGCGATTTTTTTTATTCCGGCAAGATTTCGGAGAAAAAGATGACGCTGACGATGTCGTTCGGTGAGATCGAACGTTTATAGTGCTGTTCAAAAAAATCAATCAGGTCGCTCACGCTGTGAATGTTCGGATTTTGATGCACCAGGTCATCGGCGGTTAACTGTGAGATTTCCTTGACGCGAACCTTGTCGATAAAAGCCTGGTACATTTTGCGCTTGGCCTGCAGTTTAGGACCGAAGGTGATCCAGACGATCGAGCTTTCCGGATAAATGTCGCGCAGATCGCCAAGGCGGACGGTGCAATTTTTCGTCCGACTGCGCAACAAGGGTTCGTGATGGGCGGCTTGGAAATTTAAGGCGAACATAAGAGACCTCCTAATCATGCTTGTTCTACGAACGATGGTTCGCGAGGAATGGACGAGATGATGCGAAAGATGTAATAAACAGAAATATTCTGCATGGAATAGAGATATCCTGCAAGTTATTGCCTGAGAGCTGATTAAAACTTGCGGCGTTTTATCTAGAGGAATGCTGTCGGAAGGAGCTTGGCCTGGGGTAGACGAATAAAGAATACGGGTTGTGTTGAAAAGGGAGGGAAAAGAATGGGCGGCAAAGTAGAAATCATCGCGCAGAATCTGCGTGATGCGCAAATCATTGAAGCATGCGGCGGGCAAAGGATCGAACTGGTTTCGGCGCCGGAACTTGGCGGGCTTACGCCGAGCGGCGGTTTGCTAAAAAGCGTGCTGCAGCACGTGCGTATACCGGTGCAGGTCATGATTCGTCCCAAGGCGCATTCCTTTGTTTATTCGGCGGATGAACTGGCCGTGATGTGTGAGGATATCCGCCTTGCACAGGCGTCGGGCGCGTCCGGCGTAGTGCTTGGCGCATTGACGCCGCAGGGCGAGGTCGACCGTTCGGCGCTCGAAACCTTGCTTGCGGCGGTGGTGGACTGCAGCGTCACGTTCCACCGTGCGATCGATGCGGCGGCTGATCCGCTGGCGGCAGTCGGCGTGCTGCAGCAGTATTCTAAGATTAAGCGGATCTTAAGCTCGGGCGGCGCAGGCGCGATCGTTGAGAATGTAGAGACGCTGCGCGCGATGCGGCAGGCGGCCGGGAATGAAATAAAACTTCTGCTCGGCGGCGGCGTGACGCGGCAAAATATGAGGCAGCTCTTAGCGGCGGTCGGCAGTGACGAAGTCCATTTGGGTACGGATGTGCGCAGACGATCTTCCTATGCTTGCGATCTCGATCGCGCGGCGCTGGAAACGGTCGTCAAAGCGGCTGCGCAGGCGTTTGAAGCGGATGGGGCGGGACGTTAAGGCGAGAGGGAAAATAAATGCGTGCACCCGGCAGGGTGTTAGGCGGTGTTTGAAGAATTCAATAACGAAAGAGTTCTTGGAGGTGTATGCACTTATGTCCACGCATCCATTGGCAGGCAAGAAAGCGCCGAAATCCATTCTCGTAAACATTCCGCGCCTGATCAGCGCCTATTACACGAACCGGCCTGAAGCCGACAATCCGGCGCAGCAGGTGACTTTTGGCACATCCGGCCACAGGGGAAGCTCATTGAACGGAACATTTAATGAGGCGCATATCCTGGCCGTAACGCAGGCGATCTGTGATTACCGGCGCAAGCATGGCATCGATGGGCCGTTGTTCCTCGGTTTTGACACGCATGCACTGTCGGAACCGGCGTTTATTTCGGCGGTCGAAGTGTTGGCCGCAAACGGCGTGCAGACCAAGATTGCCAAAGAGATGAACTATACGCCGACGCCGGGCATCTCGCATGCCATTCTCAGTTACAATAAAGGCCGTAGTGCGGGATTGGCGGACGGCATCGTGATCACGCCGTCGCATAATCCGCCGGACAACGGCGGCATCAAATACAATCCGCCTAACGGCGGTCCCGCCGACACCGACGTGACGGCCTGGATCGCGCTGAAGGCCAACAAATATCTGGCAAAAAAGAACAAGAAAGTCGACCGCATTCCGTTTGGCCGGGCGAGCAAAACGGAATGGATACAGGAATATGACTTCATCACGCCCTATGTGGAGGATTTGCAATCGGTTATCGACATGGAGTCGATCAAGGAAGTCGGGCTAAAACTCGGCGCGGATGCGCTGGGGGGCGCGGGTCTTGGTTATTGGCAGCCGATTGCCGAGCGCTACGGGCTCAATCTGGAATTGATCAACGGTCATCCCGATCCGACGTTCAGCTTTATGAACGTTGACGGCGACGGTAAGATCCGGATGGACTGTTCTTCGCCGTATGCGATGGCCGGACTGATCAAATTGAAGGAGAAATACGATCTGGCGTTCGGCAACGATCCTGATTTTGACCGGCACGGTATTGTCGCGCCGAGTGTGGGGCTGATGAATCCGAATCACTATCTGGCAGTGGCGATCTATTATCTCTTTCAGGATCGTACCGGCTGGCGCAGCGATGCCGCGGTCGGCAAGACGCTGGTCAGTTCTTCGATGATCGACCGGGTTGCGGCCAGCATCAACCGGCCGTTGGCGGAAGTTCCGGTCGGCTTCAAATGGTTTGTGCCCGGACTGCTGGATGGTTCGTTTGGTTTCGGCGGTGAAGAAAGCGCGGGCGCTTCCTTCTTGCGCAAGGACGGCAGCGTCTGGACGACGGACAAAGACGGGATGATTCTTGCTTTGTTGGCGGCTGAAATCACCGCGAAGACAGGCAAAGATCCGGGATTGCATTATAAGGATCTGACGGAAAAGTTCGGCACGCCGCTTTATGCGCGGATCGACGCTGCGGCGAACATGGCGCAAAAGGCGATACTGGCCAAGCTGTCGCCCGAACAGGTAAAGGCTGATATGCTTGCAGGAGAATCGATTACGGCGAAAATGACCAAAGCGCCGAGCAATGATGCGTCGATTGGCGGCTTGAAAGTCTGTACGAAAAACGGTTGGTTTGCAGCGCGTCCATCCGGCACCGAGGACGTATACAAAATTTACGCGGAAAGCTTTAAAGGCGAAGCGCATTTGCGGCAGATCCAAGATGAGGCGAAACAAATCGTCAGTGATGCTTTTACAGCAGCGGGCGTATAAAAGCGACGGGGATGAGCGGCCGAACGACGCGGCGGCTCATCCCTTTTTGTACAGTGGCGTGAATGTTTTCAAGAGGAAGAGGCAAAGCGAATGTCGAATAACAAAAGAATCCGGTTTGACTCTGGAAGAACTGACTTGAGCAAGTATGCTGATGCAGCAGCCGGATAAAGATGGAGGCGAAGATGAATAAAATAAGAAAACACGCGGCAAAACTGAGTAGTGCGCTTTTGCTGACGTTCTTGCTGTTGATAGGCAATGGGGCCGCGGCGCAGGAAAGCTCCGCACTGTCGGTGCCGGATAATAAGGCGGAAGTGGTCAAGATCCTGACGCTCAATGAAATCAATCAGGATCTGACAAAAATGACGCCGGAGGAACTGGCCGCGGCGCTGAAGATGTTTCGCTCGATGCGCGTGGCCAAGGCGGTTTTCATCGGCGACGCGTCAATGGAGAAGATGCTGAACGGTGCGACGAAAGGCGCAGTCGGAGCGCTTGGCGATCCGCACACGCTGTACCTGGATGAGAAAGCATATAAGGAATTGATGATGGGTACCACCGGCTCGTTTGGCGGAACCGGCATCGTGATCGGCATTAAGGATAAGGTGCTGACGGTTGTCGCGCCGATCGAGGGAACGCCCGGCGAAGCGGCCGGCGTACTCGGCGGCGATCAGATTTTGAAAATTGACGGCGTGGATACTGCCGACCTGTCTCTCGATGAAGCGGTGAACCGGATCCGCGGACCGAAAGGAACGCTGGTCACGCTGACCATTTATCGTAAAGGGGAGGCGGTCAAAGAGTATCCGATCACGCGTGCGACGATTCAGGTCAAATCGGTCAGCGGTAAAATGCTGGACGGCGGCATCGGCTATCTGCGCATCAGCATGTTCAGCGAGCGTACCGATGCCGAATTGACGGCCAAGTTGAAAGAGTTGGAAGAACAGGGCATGAAATATACGATTCTCGACTTGCGCAACAATCCGGGCGGGTTACTCGAAGAGGGAGTGAAAGTTGCCGAGCATTTTGTGCCGCAAGGCCCGGTTGTTTCGGTGGTGACGAAAGACGGTACGCGCACGACGTATACTTCCAATCTGAAAAAAGCGCCGCATCCGCTGGCGGTCTTAGTCAATGGCGGCAGCGCGAGCGCTTCGGAGATTGTCGCAGGTGCGATCCAGGATGCGAAGGTGGGGACGTTGGTCGGCGTCAAGACATATGGCAAAGGCTCGGTGCAAAAAGTGATTCCTCTCGATAAGGAGACCGCAGTCAAAATCACGATTGCAAAATATCTGACGCCGAATGAGCGTTCCATTAACGGAATTGGCCTTGAACCGGACGTGAAGGTCGAACTGCCGGAGCGTTCGGCGGAGAGCAAGGAACCGGTTCAGGACACGCAACTCGATGCGGCGATTCAGCTGCTGAAGAATACGGAAGAATAAATGTTGCCCAATGCTGCTTCCTCGCAAGAGGAAGCAGCATTTTAAAATGTAGGCGCTTTGCAATTAGTCTGTCAGGTTGCCGCTATTTTCATGCACGACCGCGTCGACTAGGCTAAAAGAGAAAGAAAAAAGAAGCGGGAGGGAATAAAATGGAAGAATGGATTGCGGACAGAGTGAGACAATATTATTGGCGGGAAGAGCGCAACTGTGCGATAACCAGTCTGCTTGTTTTGGCGGAAAGATACAACATAGCGCTTGACGAACAGGTGCTGCAGGGCGCAATCGCGCTCAACGGTGCGGGACGCTTTGGCGCGCAATGCGGCTTAGTGGAAGGGCCGTTGGTTTTTATGGGGATATACGGCAGCCGGCTTGGACTCGGCAAAGAGGAAATCATTGGCGTTTGCCGCGCTTTTTCGCAGCGGGTCGAAGAGTCTTTTGGCAGTCTGCTATGTCGTGAACTTCGACCAGCCGGATTTAAAGCTGACAATCCGCCGCATCTTTGCGAAGCATTGACTTGCCGGATCATTGCGCTGGCGCTCGAAAGCGCGGCGGAGTTGAAATTGAATGAAATGTAAAAATGTGGTAGAATAAAACTAGCGAAGTTGCCGCAAAACAGTCGTGTCAGCGGCTTGGACTAGGAACGGTTTTTCAGCTGCCGGCAGTCTGAATGCAACAGAAGGAGATGTTGGACATGCGAATGTTTTCGCTCTTGATCTTTCTGGTGATTTTAGGAGTTGGCATGGGACTGGCACAGCTTTTCTACGGTGTGACGGCCAATGCGGAAAGTTTTGCCATCGCCGGCGTTGCCTTTTTACTTGCCGCTTTGGCGGCCAGTTCGATTCAGGTCGCCGATCAGTGGGAGCGCGTCATTGTTTTGCGGCTGGGCCGCTTTCACTCTCTGCGCGGACCGGGCTTGTTTTTCATCATTCCTTTTATCGATGTGATGCCGTACTGGATCGATATCCGCGTGATTTCCGCCAGTTTCAATGCGGAAAAGACGCTGACGAAGGATACGGTTCCGGTCGATGTCGATGCGGTGTTGTTCTGGCAGGTCGTCGATCCGCAAAAAGCGGCATTGGATGTAGCCGATTATCGCAGTGCGATCAGTTGGGCGTCGCAGACGGCGCTTAGGGATGTAATCGGCAAGACGATGCTGTCTAACATGCTGGAAGGGCGCGAACAAATCAGCAATGAGCTGCAGCGGATTATCGACGCACGGACCGAACCCTGGGGCATTCATGTCATTTCTGTCGAGATCAAGGATGTAAGAATCCCGCCGGCGCTTGAAGACGCGATGTCGATGCAGGCGCAGGCGGAACGCGAACGGCAGGCTCGGGTCATCTTGGGCGATTCGGAACGTCAGGTGGCGGAAAAATTTGCCGAAGCGGCCAGAACGTATGCCAACGATCCGGTGGCGCTTCATTTACGGGCGATGAACATGCTCTATGAAGGGCTCAAGGATAATGCGACGATCGTGATCGTGCCGAGTTCGGCGGTGGAAACGATGCAGCTCGGCAACATGGCCGGAATGACCGCGCTGAGCATGGGGATCGCAAATGAGATGGCAATTAAAACGAAAGAAAAAATATAAGAAGAAAGTAGCGTTGTTTTACGAAAAATACTTTACTTTTGCTTCTGGGTAAGGTATATTAAAGAAGCCCTCAACAATAGGCTACGCGAAAATGTCATTAGTCCTTCTCAAACATTGTTAGAGAAAGCCCAATGAATACTTTCCAATAACTATAACTGGGGTAACAATTTTGAGGAGGCTATTATCACATGAATCAAGACAAAACTTTAACCTGCCGCGATTGCAACGCCGAGTTCGTATTCACCGCTTCGGAGCAAGATTTCTTTGCTCAAAAAGGTTTCACCAATGAGCCGGGTCGTTGCCCTGAGTGCCGTGCAGCACGCAAGCAACAAAACAACGGTGGTGGCCGCAGTGGTGGTTTCCAACAACGCGAAATGCATGACGCAGTTTGCGCAGCTTGCGGAATCGACACCCAAGTTCCTTTCCGTCCGAGCAACGATCGTCCGGTATATTGCCGCGATTGCTTCAGCAAAAACAACCCGCGTTACTAGGAGTTGTATCACCCTCGCGTATGCGAGGGTGTTTTTTTATTTACGGAGTCTGCTGAAACAGTACCAGCTACGTTGTTGCACCTGCGGTTGCTGGCTTGCGTACCTTTAGTACGCGGCGCGGCACAGCCCTCGGTGCGCCTAGTATCTGGCACTGTTTGAGCAGACTCATGCCGTGTATAAAAAGGTGTGTTCTCATCTAGGCAAGGTATATAATTGACAAGCCACAAGCCACAAGCCACAAGCCACAAGCCACAAGCCACAAGCCACAAGCCACAAGCCACAAGCCACAAGCCACAAGCCACAAGCCACAAGCCACAAGCCACAAGCCACAAGCCACAAGCCACAAGCCGCATCTTATGGTATACTGGTAGCAAAATAAACGTGACAGGAGGCGCATGATGGCGGAAGAACGCGTGGTATTGATGACCTGCGGGCATAATTGCGGCGGGCGTTGCGTCATGCAGGCGCACGTCAAGGATGGCCGATTGGTAAAGATAACGCCGGATGCGGGCGGCGAGGGACGTGAGACGCTTAAAGGCTGCATGCGCGGCTTGATGTATCTGGACCGACTCTACCATCCGGACCGTCTGAAGCAGCCGTTGAAACGGATCGGTAAACGAGGCGAAGGAAAGTTCACGCCGATTTCCTGGCCGGAAGCAATCGCTGAGATCGCCGCGCAGCTAAAGCGAATCACAGAGCGCTATGGACCGGAAGCGCGCTATATAAATTATGCGACCGGCATTGCCGGCAGTCTGTCGGAACGTGAATTTTTCCGCCGTTTACTCTCTATATACGGCGGCGGATACCTTGATTTTTACAACTCTTACAGCACGGCCTGCACGATGACCGCGACGCCATATACGTACGGCACTGCGGATACCGGCAGCTCGCGTGACAACTGGCTGCATGCAAAACTCATTCTTTTGTGGGGTCATAATCCACTGGAAACGGTGTTCGGCACGAATACATTTCAGTATCTGAAGGCGGCGAAAGAGCGCGGCGCGCGCATCGTGGTCATCGACCCGCGTTATTCCGATACGGCTGCTGCACTGGCAGACGAGTGGATTGCGCTGCGCCCGACGACCGATAATGCTGTAATGGCCGCGATGATGCAGGTCATGATCAGCGAAGACTTGTATGATCGGGCCTTTGTCGAGCGTTTCTGCCTTGGCTTTGATGAAACGCAAATGCCGCCCGGCATTGCGCCGGAGCAGTCCTTGCGAGGTTATTTGTTTGGCGCTGCGGATGGCATTGTCAAAACGCCGGAATGGGCGGCAGCGATCAGCGGCGTATCGGCAGAGACAATTCGGCGTTTAGCCAGAGAATATGCGACGCGCAAGCCGGCCGCGCTGCTGCAGGGCTGGGGACCGCAGCGCCATGCCAACGGCGAGCAGGCGGTGCGTGGCGCAACGGTATTGGCCGCGCTGACCGGAAATGTCGGCATTCTTGGCGGCTGGGCTTCCGGTTACGGCGGTTATTCTTTGCTTAAACTGGCGGGGATTCCATATGAGAATCCGGTGAAGACGTCGATTTCCGTATATACCTGGCCACAGGCAATTGAAGACGGGGATCGTATGACGGCGGCCGATGGTGTGAAAGGCGCGGAGCGCCTGAAAGTCGGCATCAAATTCCTTGCCAGCCTGGCGGGGAACTGTCTAATCAATCAGCATTCCGATATCACGGCCACCAGCCGCCTTCTGGCGGATGAGACAAAGTGCGAATTTATCTTGGTCAGCGAAGAATTCATGACGTCAAGCGCCAAGTTTGCCGACATTGTCCTGCCGAGCACGAATTTTTTGGAACGCTTGGATCTTTTTCAGCCCTGGGGTTATGCCGAATATGCCATTTTTCAAAATAAAGTGGTAGAAGCCGAATTTGAAAGACGCACCGGTTATGATTGGATGGTTGAGCTAGCCGCGACGCTCGGCGTGGAGGCTGCGTTCAGTCAGGGACGGAGTTATGAGGAATGGGCGCGTTACATCGTCGAGGAAACGCGCAAGCGGGAAAACGATTTTCCCTCCTACGAATCGTTCGCGGAGCAAGGTTTATATTGCAAGCCGCGGGAAGCGCCTTATATCGCCTTTCAAAAGCAAATCGAAGCGCCGCAGGAATATCCGTTTCCCACGCCGTCCGGCAAGATTGAAATCTTTTCCCCGCGCTTATATGCGCTAGGGCGTCCGGAGGATATACCGGCGGTGCCGAAATATGTGGCAAGCTGGGAAGGACCGGATGATCCTTTGACGCGAGAGTATCCGCTGCAGCTGATCGGCTGGCATGCGAAAGGGCGTACGCATTCGATTTTCGGTAATTCCGCGCGACTTGAAAAACTGCAGCCGCATTGCCTTTGGATGCATCCGGAGGATGCAAAGAGGCGAAAACTGAAGGACGGCGAACGCGTTCGCGTCTTCAATCAACGCGGCACGCTCGAAATTGCGCTTACGATCACGGAGCGAATTATGCAAGGCGTCGTCGCGATGCCGCAGGGAGCCTGGCATCGTCCGGATGCCAAAGGCGTCGATCAGGGGGCTTGCATCAACACGCTGACGAAGTATCAGCCGACGCCGCTCGCGAAAGGCAATCCGCAGCATACCAATTTGGTGCAGGTCTGCCGAATTCAGGAGGAGGCTTGAATTTTTCCCGTTTTTACAAACTCTTTACGAGACAAAGCACTCGTTTCGTGATACCATGAGAGTGGTCAGCCGCCGTCAAAGAGTGACGGCAAGTAAGACCATAGAAGGAGTGTGTAGTATGTGCGACGACAAAGAACTTGAAATGACGGACGAAATACCGGTATTATTCTCGGATGATATGGATCTCTTGGAGGATACGCTGGCGGACATCGTATTGGCCATGGGGCTGCCCGAACAGCAAACCGCCGCCGTCCTGCGGCTCATCAACGATGCGATCGATACTCATCACGGCAACGTGTTAGATACGTTTGAATCGACGTTGGATGAAGAAGAGGAAGAAGAAGTAAACGAATAAGACGTCGAAAACGGCCTGCCGCTCAAACGTAGCTTTGAGGGTAGGCCGTTTTTATCTTGTGCATAAGCGAGTATTTGTTAAAAATGTAACAAATACCTTAAAGGTTTTTTAAGTTTAAAAAGCGATAAAAAGGACAAAGGTTTGCCGAAAAGAGACTTTTGTCCTATAAATGTAATTGACTGAGCTGGTAAGGGGTGGTATTATACAAATGAATTTAAAAAAGTTTACTAGCAAAGAAAAGGCAAACCCGATGAAAATCGGAGACGCAAAGCCATGGATCTAAGGGCAGTGCCTATGATCGCCAGGCCGCCGATTTCCATGTTGCATGGAAGAGTAGCGCAGGCGGCAGCCTGTGTTTTTTTATTAGGGCATCAAGATCCAAAGTGCTGACAATCCGTATGGTTTTAGACATACACGGGCCGATGATTGGAAATGAGGAGAGAAACGGCATTTTTGCCATGATGACAGTCTTGTGTAAGTAAATAACGCCATGGAAAGGGATGTTGGGAACATGGATGTGACGGTGTGTGAAAAAGAGAAAACGCAACAGACCATTGATTTATTTTGTCGGCAAAGTCGAATTCCTTCCTTTGGGGTCAAACGAATCTTTCACAGCAAGAATGTGCGCCTGGTGTCGGCGTTGGCCGATGTCAGGGATGAGTTTGATGAGATTCATCTGGAAGGGATGATCCATATTGCCGAGTCAAAGAGCGGCGCGCCGGTCGTGCGTAGAAAAGTGCATGGCATTGTTGCGCAAATGCTTGAGAAGCGCTTTGGCTATGATGTAAAAGATGTTTTTATAAAAATGGTTAAAAAGGAAAGCGGCTATAAACTGTATTGCGTGACTCGCTTCAAAGAAGCGTTTTCCACGGCGCGTTCCAACGGGCAGGCGCAAAGCGAAGATGCGCTGGCCAGCGGCTTTGCACGGCAAATGAAAGAATTGCTGGGGCGCGGACCGAAATGGTGCCGTGTGGTGGCGTTCGAAGAGAAGCTTCTTTTGTTTGAAATCGAAGGCTTCTTTTCTTTGGGTGAACAACAGCGTTTTGCGGAAGAGAATGCCTGCAGTTGCGGTTGTCTGGTGGAACGCTTGGCCCGGCAGAATTTACGTCAGATCATAACGTCGCTCATGTCGGATTATGAAGTGGCTGCCTATATACCGGTCTGGGATATCGTCAACAATAAGGCGGTCGTTATCGTGACGACATTGAAACCGATTCCATTTTGAAAAAGAATAAAAGTTCATAACGTTTCAGGCAGAATAGACAATGGTTTCGACTGGTTGTTGTATAGCCGATAATTTACTCCGTAAAACGGGGGGATTATCGGTTTTTTTAGTTAAAGGGAGCAAAATGGGGAGAGCTTGAAGAATAAGGGAGAGGTATGATTTGCGGGAAGAAAGTGTAGCGAGGATTTTAGGCGAGCTAAGAGAAAACTTTGAAAGCCATGGGGGCATGATGAAGGAAACGATGGGGCGCAGCATGAAAGGGATGTTTGCTGCGCCGCCATTGCCGATGCTTGAAGAATTAAAGGAAAAAAACGTTGAGACGCTGGAACATTCGCTTAGGGTGAGCCGCTTTGCGATCGGGATCGGCAGGGAAATGGGCTTGAATGAGACGACAATGACCCAGCTTGGTTGGGGCGGTTTGCTGCATGATGTCGGCAAGCTTTCGGTCGCACAGCAGATTCTGACGAAGGCAGAGCGTTTGGATGCAGAGGAATTCGGGGAAATGAAACGTCATACCATAATGGGCTATGAGCTATTGAATAGCGGCGAATACCCAAATGAGATCAGAGAGATTGCGCTTTTTCATCACGAACGCTTTGACGGCAACGGATATCTTTATCAGCTGAAAGGTGCTGAGATTCCTTTATTGGCAAGGATTTGCGCCGTCGCCGATGCTTATGACGCGATGACGTCCGCACGCTGCTATAAGGAAGAACGAACCGAGCAAGATGCTTTGGCGGAACTGAAACGCTGTTCGGGCGGGCAGTTCGATCCGGAAGTGGTAAGCGCTTTTTTGAAATCGTTGCAGTGACAGGGAATCGGTTGAAAGGAGAAGATTCGATGATAGCAGTGGCCGTGATCAATTTGGATAAAGAAACGAGTGCGATTCTTTTTAGTTGCCTGGCGGAGGCGGATGGCTTTACGCTGCGCGGCAATTACGCTTCCTATGCTTTGGCTGAAAGAGCGCTGTGTTTTTCGGAAGTCGACGTGATCATCGTCGATGCAGGGCGGGAACCGGGCAGCGTCTTGAAGTTGCGCAAGAAAGAATATAACAAAGAGATCGTTGTCTTGATGAATGGCTCGGATGGAGAAGCGCTGGCTGCGGCGCTGCGCTGCGGTGCGGCCGATTGTCTGGTGAAACCGATTGAAGTTTTGCGGCTGCAGCGTTCGCTCGAATTCTTGAAGGAAAGAATGGAGGAAAAAATAAACATAACATCGCAGCGTGATGTCGATGAGAAAATATTAGGCTTGATCGAACTGCCCAAAGACAATCTCTTTTTTAACAAGTCGGTAAAGGGAGTGAATCCGTATACGTTGCAAAAAATATGGGAATGCATGGAGGAAAATAAAAAATGGCAGACGATCGATGAAATTGCAACAGAGACGATGCTTTCTAAAACGGCGGTGTGCAAATATCTGAATCATATGGAACTGGAGGGCATGTTGAAAAAAAGATACGCGCGCGGCGCGCAAGGGCGTCCTAAGATGGAGGTTTTTCCCGGCACGGAGAACCTGGTGCATAATGAGATGATGAGCGAAAGAAATATTCGCTAATAAAAAGAAAGAGTGAGAGATAACGATGCATAACATGGAAATGACTACAGCAGAACTGCTGCGAGCGCTGCAAAACGATGCGCTGCGTTTAAGCAAAGAGGACAAAGAAATGGTGCGCAACCAGCTTTATCAGTGGTTGCGCACCGTTCAAACGGATGCTATTTCAGATGAAATCCCTGTTCGTCGAGAAATTGACGCATGTGCGGCCGCTGCTTGTCTTTAAGCATCGCCGTGACGCCCTGCGACCAGGTATTGCTGCGCTTGCCGGCGCTGCGTTTTTTATAGTAGTCGCTGATTTCCTGATCGTATTGCGCTAAGAGCGGCGCATCGCCGCTTGTGTCGTAGGAGTCTTCCTTCAGCACGAGGGCAAGCGGCAAACGCGGCTTGCCGGCATTGAGATGCGCCGGATAACCGAGGCACATGCCGAAAACCGGGTAGACTTGTTCGGGAATCCGAAGCAGGTCGCAAACTTCGCGCGGCCGATTGCGCAGCCCGCCGATATATACGCCGCCAAGGCCCAACGACTCAGCGGCAATCATCACATTTTGCGCGACTAGGGTCGCATCGATCGTAGCGAGCAGAAAGGTTTCGCTCGAACCGCTTTCCATTGTCGTATTGTTGAGCGCGCAGGCGGTTTCCAAGCGCTTCAAGTCGGCGCAAAAAACGAGAAAGACAGGACAGTCCGCGACATAGGTCTGATCGCCGGCCAAATGCGCCAGGCGGTCTTTTTTTGCTTGGTCGCGAACATGGATTATAGTATAAGCTTGAATGTGATTCGAAGTGGATGCCCACTGTCCTGCTTCGACGACGGCACGCACAAGTTCGTCGGGAACCGTTTGTGATGTGAAATGGCGAACCGAAGTATGCCGCCGCAACAATTGAATCGTATCGTTCATGAAATGACCTCCCCAGAATATCGAGATGCTGTTTTGATTGTAGCATGCTGGGGCAGCGACGTATAGCTTTGGCTGCGGGAAAATAAGAAAGTGGAAATGCGGGATGGAAGAGTGGTCATAAATGTGGTACAATACAAAGGAATCGTATACACTATATAACCAAATAGTATTCAATAGGAGGTAATTATGGAGAGTTTAGGAGAAAATAAGTACCTGTCTATGGTGGATGGTGCGAGTCATGTATATGCCAACCTGACGCCTGCGGAATTGGTGGAAAAAGCGGTTGCGCGCGCGGAAGGGGTGTTGACGTCAACGGGCGCGTTGCGCGTCACGACCGGCAAATATACGGGACGTTCGCCTAACGATAAATTTATCGTAGAAACGCCGGCCGTGCATAGCGATATTGCCTGGGGCAGCAATAAGGCATTTGAGGGAGATCAATTCATTCATTTGTATCACCGAATGAAGGCGTACATGCAAAACAGGGAGATGTTTGTCTTCGACGGGTATGCCGGCGCTGACGAGAGCAGCCGCGTCAAGGTCCGCTTCGTCAATGAATTTGCCTGGCAAAATCTATTCGTACATCAGATGTTCATCCGCCCGGAAGAGGGGCAACAGGAAAGTCGCTATGATTTTAAAGTCATCTGCATTCCCGGCTTCAAGGCGGTACCGGCGATCGACGGTACGAATTCGGAGGTTTTCATCGTACTGAATTTTGAGCGACGGATGGTATTGATCGGCGGCACGCATTATGCGGGCGAAATGAAAAAAGCGATCTTCACGGTCATGAATTATTTGCTGCCGAAACGCGACATCCTCTGCATGCACTGTTCGGCCAATCTCGGCGATCAAGGAGATACGGCGCTCTTCTTCGGACTGAGCGGTACCGGCAAGACGACGCTCTCGGCCGATCCTAAGCGGCGTTTGATCGGCGATGACGAGCATGCCTGGAGCAATGAAGGCATCTTTAATATTGAAGGCGGTTGCTATGCGAAATGCATCCGGCTCAGCGAAGTCGGCGAGCCGCAAATCTGGCAGGCGATCCGTTTTGGTTCGGTGCTGGAAAATGTTTCGCTGCGTGAAGGGACGCGCGAGGCCGATTACGACAGCATAGAATTTACCGAAAATACCCGCGTTGCATATCCGGTTGATTATATTCCGGGCGCGGTCATCCCGGGCGTCGGCGGTCATCCGAAGACAGTGGTCTTTTTGACGGCCGATGCGTTCGGCGTGCTGCCGCCGATTGCCAAACTCGATAACGAACAGGCAATGTATCACTTCTTATCCGGTTATACCAGTAAGCTGGCCGGTACGGAACGCGGCGTCACGGAGCCGCAAGCGACCTTTTCCGCCTGCTTTGGCGCGCCGTTCCTGCCCTTGTCGCCGCTCGTCTATGCGAAAATGCTGGGCGAAAAATTGGCCAAGCACGGCACGAACGTATACCTGATCAATACCGGTTGGTCCGGAGGTGCATACGGCGAAGGCAAGCGGATGAACCTGGCGTACACGCGAGCGATGGTCAGTGCGGCGATCGAAGGTGCTTTGGCCGACGTCAGCTATGAATTGGATCCGATCTTTAATGTTCAGGTGCCGACTTCGTGTCCCGGCGTACCGGCGGAGATTCTGAAGCCGAAAAACACCTGGCAAGACGGCGCCGCTTACGAGAAACAAGCGCGCCAGTTAGCGCAGCTGTTTGAAAAAAACTTTGCCCAATTCAGCGAAGACATGCTGCCGGAAATTGCCGCAGCCGGTCCAAAAGCCGAATAAAAAAATGGCGCTCCAGTCCGTTTAGCATTTAAAAACGGATTGGAGCGCCATTCGCAAGCAAAGAACTTTTTAAAGGGAAGTATTTAGCGATATATCTTCGTGCGCAAGTATGCTACTATGTGAATAGTTATTTTAAAAAGATGCCGGATAAAACGGCGGCGTGAGAGGTCGGAGTATGGCAAGTTTGCAACAGATACATGAAATGGTGCAGCAGGTCGCGGAATCAATGGCGGGTATGCTGGCCGTAGAAGTGACAATTGTGGACAGCATGTTCAACCGGGTGGCTGGAACGGGTCCGTACAGAAAGCTGATTGGCAAGCGACTGCAACAGACGCCGGTCTTTGCGTCGGTCTTTCAAAGCGGAGAGCGGGTCGTCGTAGAAAACCCGCTTCAGGCTGATTCGTGCCTGCTTTGCGAAAAGCGCACACGTTGTATGGAATTGGCGCAGCTTTGCGTGCCGATCAGCATGAATGGCGCGGTCATTGGCCTTGTGGCGCTGGTCGCCTTTTTACCGCAACAAAAGGAAGTGCTGTTGACGCGCCGGGACGAATTGTTTGAAGTTGTCGAAGGCATGGTACAACTCTTGGCAGGCAAGGTGGCGGAACAGGAACGCATAAAGGAACTGGCAGCGATGAAAAACGAATTGGAAACCATCGTCAATGCCGTGAAGGAAGGCATTATTGCCTTGGATTCGAACGGCGTCATTGTCCGTTTGAATACCGCGGCCAAACAGATTCTTGGGTTTCAGGGCGACGAAGGAATCGGTCTTGCCATTAGCAGTCTGTTCCCGGAATTGCTGCCGGAAGGCGGCATGAAGCAGGGGCGTGAAATTGCCAATCGCGAAGTGTCGAGTATGATTCGCAATCGGCTGGTGCATTGCGTTGCCACGGTGACGCCATGGTTTGACGGTGCGGAAAAGAAGGGCGCGGTGGCCGCGATTCAGGAAATGACGACGGTGAAAAAAATCGTCTCGAAGTACAGCCGAACGATCGGCTGCGACACCGACATGATCCTGGGGATCAGTGAAGCGATCCAGCGGGCGAAAAAAATAACGGCTATGGCGGCGCGCAGTACGACAAACGTATTGATTCGCGGCGAGAGTGGTTCTGGCAAGGAGCTGTTTGCGCGGACATTGCACTGCATGAGCGAGCGAATGCTCAAACCGTTTGTCGCGCTAAATTGCGCAGCCATTCCGGAAAACTTGTTGGAAAGCGAATTGTTCGGCTATGATGAAGGCGCGTTTACCGGAGCACGCAAAGGCGGCAAACCAGGCAAGTTCGAACTGGCCGACGGCGGGACGCTTTTTTTGGATGAAATTGGCGACATGTCGTTGCCGCTGCAGGCCAAGCTGCTGCGCGTGTTGGAAGAAAAGCGGGTGGAACGGGTAGGCGGTACCGAAAGCGTTTCGGCGGATGTGCGGATTGTTTCGGCCACCCATAAGGATATTGAAGCGATGGTGGCGCGCAATGAATTCCGTCAGGATTTATACTACCGCATCAATGTGTTTCCGCTGCTTATTCCGCCGTTGCGTCAGCGGCGTGAAGATTTACCGGGCTTGATCCGGCATTTTTTAGAAAAACATCGCAATGCGAGCGGCAAAGACGAGCTTGACGGAATCGAAGATGAGGCATACCGGATTTTGATCAGCTATGACTGGCCGGGGAATGTGCGCGAATTGGAAAATGTGATGGAATACTTGGTCAGCGTGGAAAGCGGAAGCATGATCACGGCGCAAAATGTAGCCAGTCGGATTTCGAGCAGCAATGTGTGCGTGCCGGAATTTACTACGATTGCGGAAGTGGAAAGGCAAATGATCAAAAAAGCGTTATCCACCTTCGGACTCAGTTTAGCGGGCAAAGAAGAAGCGGCCAAGCGGCTCGGCATCAGCAAAGCGACGTTGTACCGAAAATTAAAGGAATATGAAGCGCTCGAAGCGGAGTGATGCGGCAAAACCTCCTTGTTAAGACAAGGAGGTTTTGCAATATGAGAATTATGTCGCAAAATGAGAAGTCTGATTTGGTAGGCAACTCTGCGTTGCGGGAGCAGTAAACTTCGCAATATGAGAAACTGGCGTAAAAAGAAAGCGCAACAACCCTGCTATTGCTGGTATTGTTAGTTGGCATGAATATTGCTTAGTTATAAAACGAGACTGAAGAACTAAAGGAAAGGGAAAAGAGAGGACGCAGCAAGAGAGAAAAATGTGAAAGCAGGAGGGGTCTTATGAATAATCTAACAGGACTATTTGTAAATTTATTGGTGATGGCGGTGCTGATGGGCGTCTTATATCGGATGCAGCAAAAGCACGCCAGTTTCGGCAAACGGGTTATGACAGGCTTGGTTCTCGGTATTGCATTGGGTGGGGCGATGCAATTGATCTTCGGTGACAATGCCGCGCTGATCAAGCAAACCAACAGTTGGTTTGACGTAATCGGTTCCGGTTATGTACGGTTGTTGAAAATGATCGTAATGCCGCTGATCATGGTCTCGATCACTTCGGCGATTACCAATCTGAAAGACGCCAAAACGCTGGGACGGGCCGGCGGCATGATCATCGGTCTGTTGCTCTTGACGACTGCGATTGCGGCAACGATTGGCGCTGGATCTTCCTTGGCTTTCCATCTCTCGGCGGAAAATATGCAAACCGGCGAAGCGGAATTGGGCGCCAAGAAAAGCTTGGAAGGCAAGCTGACTACGTTTCAAGCGAAACCGATTCAACAGCAATTGATTGAAATTATTCCGACCAACCCGTTCTATGCAATGACCGGACAAGGCAGCAATGACACGTTGTCGGTGGTATTCTTCTCGGCCTTTATCGGCATTGCCGTGCTGGGCATTAAAAAGAAAAAGCCGGAAGTTGCGGATTTCTTTGTCAAGATGGTCAATGTCGTGCATGACGTGGTCATGCGTCTGGTAACGTTGGTGCTGCGCCTTACGCCGTACGGCATTTTGGCGCTGATGGCCAAATTTGTTTCGACGAGTAATTTTAGCGAAATCCTGACGCTGATGCAATTTGTACTCGCTTCGTATACGGCATTGATTTTGATGTTTGCCGTTCATTTATTTCTTTTATTCTGTATGGGCTTGAATCCGTTCACGTATGTAGGAAAGATCATGCCGGTCATGGCCTTTGCCTTTACTTCACGCACCAGCGCGGGTACGCTGCCTTTGACCATCGAAACGATGGTGAAAAAATTGGGCGTCCCAGAAGGGTATGCCAATTTAGCAGGCTCGTTTGGCACAAGCATCGGCCAAAATGGCTGCGCCGGTATTTATCCGGCGATGCTCGCGGTAATGATCGCGCCGACGGTTGGCATCAATCCGTTTGAACTCGGCTTTTTATTGAAACTGATTATTATTGTCGCGATCGGTTCGTTTGGCATTGCCGGAGTCGGCGGCGGAGCGACGTTTGCCGCGCTGGTCGTCCTCTCGTCGATGGGCTTGCCGGTCGGCTTGGTGGGCTTGCTGATCGCAATTGAACCGCTGATCGACATGGGACGGACCGCGCTTAACGTAAGCGGCGCCATGACGGTTGGCGTCATGACGAGCCGCATCGCAGGCGAATTGGACGGCGAATCCTACAGTCGCTCAGGTGAAGCGGAAGAGGAAGACGCTGCCTAACGGTAACGGAGAAAGGGGAAAAAAGATGCGTTTCATTATTATCGGAGGCGAAGCGGCGGGGATGAGCGCTGCAGCTAAATTGCGGCGAATGGTTGCGGAAGCGGAAATCGTCATGTATGAAAAATCGGAAGTGGTTTCCTTTGGCGCTTGCGGCTTGCCTTATTATGTGGGAGATTATTTTGACGATCCGGATTATATGGTGTCACGCACGGCGCAACAAATGAGCGACAGCGGAATTCAGATGCGGACCGGACACCAGGTCTTGCAGCTGGACTCGCGTAAAAAAACGTTGCAGGTGCAAGAACTGGGCAGCGGCAAAATTTTTGAAGATCACTATGACAAGGTCATGATTGCAACCGGCGCGACTGCGATGCTGCCGCCGATTGGCAATATTGCGCTGGAGAATGTGTTTACCTTAAAGTCGCTCGCGGATGGCCAGGCTTTGAAAGCTCTCGTGCGCCAAGCGTCTGTCCGCAATGTCGTCATCATCGGCGCGGGCTATATTGGCCTCGAGTTGGCGGAAGCGATGCACAAACAGGGAAAAGAAGTGCGCATGATCCAGCTCGATGATCGTGTCTTGCCGGATTCGTTTGATCCGGAAATTACCGATCTGATGGAAGCGGAACTGCGCAGCCAAGGCGTTCAATTGCATGTAGCGGAAACCGTCGAACGTTTGCAAGGGGAAACGGCGGTCAGCGCCGTTGTCACGAACAAGGGCGCTTATCCGGCGGATTTGGTAGTGGTTTGTACCGGCGTGAAGCCGCAAACCCGTTTCTTGTCGGAAAACGATTTGCGTATGCTGCCTAATGGAGCAATCTGGATAAATGATTTGGGCGAAACCAGCTTGCCCGATGTATATGCCGCAGGCGATTGCGCCAGTGTGCATCACTTGGTTAGCCATAAAGACGTCTATATTCCGCTGGCGACGACGGCCAATCGTATTGGCCGTATTGTCGGCGAAAATATGGCGGGCGGTAAGCAACAATTTCCCGGCACTTTGGGAACGGCGGCAGTGAAGGTAATGGAACTGGCCGCCGGACGCACCGGCATCACGGAGGCCGAGGCGAAAAAAATGGGAATCTCCTGTCGGACGGTGTTTGTTAAAGACAAAGATCACAGCAATTATCTGCCAAACCAAGAGGAGATTTTCCTGAAATTGATTTACGAATGCGAGAGTAAACGAATTCTTGGTGCGCAGATTGCCGGACGGGAGGCTTCGATCTTACGGATTAATGCGTTGGCGATGGCGGTGGCAGGCGGCGTTACGACGAAGGAACTGGGCATGATGGATTTCTTTTATGCGCCGCCGTTTTCGCGTCCCTGGGACATTATGAATATCGCAGGCAATGCGGCAAAATAGAGGAGGAAGAATGAAAGAAACCATGCAAACCTATCGGACGGAAGGCGTATGCGCAAAAGAGATTCGCTTTGCGCTGCATGACGGAATTATAGAAAAGGTGGAGTTCTCCGGCGGTTGTCAGGGCAATCTTGCCGCGCTAAGCAAGTTGCTGGAGGGAATGCGCGTGGAGGAGGTTGTTGCGAAATTTAAAGGAAACATCTGTCGCAATCAGACCTCCTGTACGGATCAACTGGCGCGCGCGTTGGAGGCGGCAAACCGCTAATCTGACTGCGAAAAGGCCCTGCATGTTGTTTTTATAACATGCAGGGCCTTTTCAAGTTGCGCAAGAAACTTACTGCGGCGGTTTTTTGCCGAACCATTTCAGATAAATGGTTTCGTAGCTGCCGTTTGCCTTGATTTCGGCCAAAGCCTTGTCGAGTTTCTTGCCGAGTTCCGGATTGCTTTTGGCGGTAGCGATGCCGAGATCTTCGGAGTTTAGCGGCTCGCCGACAATCTTGGCGGTCTTGCTGCCTTCGTGTAAAATATAATATTCATTGACCGGCGAATCGTTGATCACCGCGTCGACGCCGCCGGCTTTCAGCTCGAGAAACGCTTCGGCGATCGCGTTGAACTCGACGATCTTGGCATTCTTAATCTTATGCGCTTCATCGGCTCCGGTAGAGCCGATGGAAACGGCTACTTTTTTCCCTTCCAGATCCTTAAAGTTTTGAATAGAGGTATTGCCCGCGGCAACGACAATCGAGAGACCGGCTTTGTAATAAGGTTTAGAAAAATTGACTTTTTTTGCCCGTTCATCCGTGATTGTCATGTCGGAAATCGCAACGTCGATCGAGCCGCTGTCGAGCGCCGGAATCAGGCCGTCGAAGTTCATGCTTTGCAGTTGCACTTCGTAACCGGCTTGTTTGGCGACTGCCTTGATCAGGTCGATATCGAAACCGACATATTCTTTTGTTTTTTCATCCTGGAAACCGAAAGGGGCATAGGTGGTGTCGGAGCCGACTTTCAATATTTGAGCAGCTGGCGCGTTCGACTTGCTGCAGCCAAGGAGCGAAAGAGAAAATAAAAAGACGCAGGACAGCAAGAGTGCAAAAAGTTTTTTGGACAAGATAAATTCCTCCCTTACCTTTTAAAAATGAAAGTGTGCTTGAACGGATGCGCTGAAGCGTTTTGTGAAGCGGCATTCCTCCTTTGAAAAATAAAAAAGACCAAGAACGAAAGAATCGTTCTTAGCCTTTGGTTTTCCAATTAGCTATCAGATGACGAATGATAGACATTAGTATGACAGGAAAGAAAGAAGTTGTCAACATTACAAGCTGAAATTGACAAAGCTGCTGACGCGTGCTATATTTTACGTATTCAACGCGTAATTTAAAAGAAATAGCCGATCAGAAAACTGAAGGCTGAAAAAACTCTGCAGAAGGGTTTTTTTGGCCTGCTTTTTTTATGGAAAGGATGGGATTGCATGAATCAAAGGGAAAGACTGGCGCTTGGCGCGCAAATCCTTAATAAGGCGAAAGAATTCGGGGCCACGCTGGTTGGCATCGCTTCGGTGGAAGATCTTAAACGCGCGCCTTCTTTCACGGTCGCGCCGCAAATGCCCGAATACAGCGGTGTCGGCGCACGCGAGGAGAAAAAGCATGCGGTCAGGGCGGGAGAAGTCGTCTGGCCTGAAGGAGCGCGCTCGGTCGTGGTTATCGCCTATGCGCACCCGGAAGAGCAGCCGGAACTTGATCACTGGCATGGACAGTTGAATCCGCCCGGCAATAAGAAACTGATCGCGACGCTCAATGCGCTGCGCGACTGGCTGAAAGAAACGGCTGGACTCAACGGCGTCAATCTGCCCTATCATGTTGAAAAAGGCGGCATCTTTTTAAAGGATGCCGCGGTTCTCGCAGGCCTCGGCTGTCTGGGAAAGAACAATTTGCTCTTGACGCCGGAGTACGGTTCGCGCGTCAGACTGCGTGCGCTGACGCTCGATATCGAGCTTCAGCCGACCGGACCGCTCTCCTTTGATCCGTGCGCCCCGTGCGACGGATACTGTAAGCAGGCTTGTCCGCAAAATTCCTTTGCCGAACAATTGTACAGCGAGGAGAAATACGGTCGCGCCGAATTGCCGGGCAGGAATGGCAATTACAGCCGTGTCGCCTGCAATCAGCAGATGAAGATCGATGAAGAGACGGCGGAGCTTTGCGCTGTCGAAGGCGCGGAGCCGGTGAAAATAACCAAGTATTGTCGCTGCTGTGAATTTGCCTGTCCGGTGGGCCGGGGGCGATAAGAGCGCGTTTCATAGGGAGGATACGAATATGGCGGACGAGTACATATCGCTCAAAGAGGCGCTGCACCGGCCGGATCGCCTTGCATTGACCTGGGAAATGGTTCCCGGGCGCGGCGTGAATGCGCCGAACCAAAAGAAAGTGTTGGAGATGGCGGAGCTGGCGGCGCAAGATCGTCTGCTGCACGGTATCACGCTGACCGACAGCCCGGGCGGCAAGCCTTCGATCCTGACTTATCCGCTGGCGGTGGCGATCAAGAAGAGTGGAATCGAGCCGATTATCCACTATACCTGTAAGGATAAGAACCGCAGTGCGATCGAAAGCGATCTGTATGCGCTGGCGGGAGCGGGGCTCAAAAACCTGCTGGTCATGACCGGCGACTATCCGATGGATAGTGTGATGGGGCAGGCCAAACCGGTCTTTGATCTCGACTCGGTCCAGACGTTACGCCTGGCTGAAACCTTGAATCAAAAGGAAGAGGCCGGTTTTTTTGCCGGTGCGGTCGTTTCGCCTTTTAAAGAAACGGAAGCCGAAACGATGGCGCAGTATTATAAATTGGACAAAAAGATAGCGAGCGGTGCGCAATTCATCATCAGCCAGATGGGCTATGATGTGAAGAAGATGGACGAATTGGCGAAGTATATGCGCAAGAAGCATCCAAACGTTGCCCTGATTGGCAACGTGTTCGTCCTGTCGCTGCCTGCTGCCCGCCTGATGCATGCCAATAAGATTCCCGGCTGTGTGGTCAGTGATGCGCTGCTGCGCGAAATTGAGGCCGAGGCAGTCTTGCCGGGCGAGAAAAAAGAGCGGCAGCTGCTGCGCGCCGCCAAATTGTATGCGGTGCTCAAGGGTTTGAATTATGACGGCATCAACATCGGCGGGCATGGACTGCATTACCAAGACGTGAAGCAGATCATCGAGCAGGGCGAAGCGCTGTCCGCCGATTATCAGAGCTTGCTGCCGGAGTTCGCTTATGCGAAGCCGGGGCGTTTTTATCTGAGCGCCGCGCAGCCGACGTCAGGGCCCGCGGGGGAAGAGGCGAAAGGGAAAACGGCGCGGCTGAAGCTTTTCCAATGGCTGCATGAGACGGTGTTTGCCAAAGAGGCGCGCTGCTTTCCTCTTATCCGTCGCATAATGAAGCAAATTGACGACTCCAGTCTGGAAAAGTCGTTCACTTATTTTGAATTTCTTGTTAAAGGCATTGCCAACCAATGCCGCTTTTGCGGCGATTGTGTGCTGCACGAACTGGCTTTCATCTGTCCGATGTCGAGCTGTCCCAAGCAGCAGCGCAACGGTGCCTGCGGCGGCAGCTGCGAGGGTTGGTGCGAGGTTTTTCCCGGCGAAAGAAAATGCATCTATGTGAGCATTTATCAGGCGTATCGTGCGACGCGAGAAGAACGCGTTTTGCAGGAACGCTATTTTCCGCCCTGCAATTGGAGACTTTACAAAACCTCTTCCTGGCTGAACTATTTTCGCCAGTTGGAGGAAGAAGAGAATGAGAAGCGTGAAAAATAAAGAAAACAGCCTCCCTGCATTGATAAGCGTGGAGGCTGTTTTGGCTTTTCGCGAAGAGCTAGGAGGCGAGCGGCGTTGTTTTCTTCTTTCGTTCCGGCACCAGAAAGCGGGCGCTCAGCGCCAAGAGCAGGATGGCGCCGCCCAGGAGAGCGCTGCTGCTGGGCTGTTCACCAAGAAAGAGAAAGACCCAGACCGGATTCAAAAGCGGTTCGAGCATCGTGATGACCGATGCCTCGAGCGCGGTAACCGATTTGATTGCGATCGAGTAAAGCACGAAGGAGATGCCGAGCTGAAAGACGCCGAGGATGAGCAGCGCCAGCCAGCCGCGCAGTGAAGGCTGACCCGCGAACATAAAAGGCAGACCACAGAAAAACGTGAGCACATTGCCGAGCAGGATCGAGCCGAACGGGGAAGCGTTCTTTTGACGGCGCAAGGCGACGATCATTACGGCGGAAATCATGCCGCAGGCGATCGCGAGCAGATTGCCGTAAAGATGACCGGGCGACATCTGATCCTGAAAGAACAGGTACATGCCGCCTGCGACGCAAAGCAGCGTCAAAACGTCGCGCAACGTAACCTTTTCGCGCAGAAAGAGCGCGCCGAGGATTGCGACATAGACGGGAGACGTGTATTGCAGCAAAATCGCGTTAGCGGCGGTGGTCAGCTTGGTGGCGGCGACGAAAGTGAGCATTGTTCCGGCATAACAGACCGCGCCGAGCAGCAGCGGTTTGCTTTTCCAGCGGACCGAAGCGCTGCGAAAACTAAAAGCAATGACCAGCGCGGCAATGGCGCTGCGACAACCGGCGATCGCCAGCGGGTTCCAGTCCACCCATTTGATGAATAAGCCGCCGGTGCTCCAAAGCGTTGACGCAAGCAGCAAGAGGCAGATGCCGCGCAGACGCGGCGAAGTCGGCAAAAAATGATGCATAAGAAAACCTTCTTTCCATGGTTGAGTCGTTGCGCGGGCGCTGCTGCGCAGGAAAACAAAAGTTGCTTCTCCGAGGAAAAAGTTTTATCTATACGATACCTTGCTTACCGTCTGGCGTCAAATGGCGATCTGTTCTTTGGCTTCACAGAGTGCGCGGCTTCTAGGCGTCAGCGAGCAAAAAGGCAGGAATTTGAAAATTTTGCGCGAATTTTCTTACAGAGAAAGCTTTCAAGGTTGAGGCGAAAAAACGAAAGAGAAGCGGAGGATAAGAAGATGAAGCTAGGCAGATATCTACTGGGGTCTTTATTGCTCGGCGCAGTCGGCGCAGCCGGTACGCTGGCGGTTAAAGCGGCAAGGACTCTGATGCCGACCAAGGGGAAAAAGATCGGCACGTATCTCAAACCACGCAGTGCGCTGTTGGTCGTCGACATTCAGGAAGATTTCACCGGGGAGCGAAACGGCAAGAAGCCGCTCTTTCCCGAAACGGCTTCCTTCATAAACCTGGCGAATCGCGTCATTGAAGGTGCAGTGAAACAGGATATGCTGGTCGTATATATCGGCCATGAATGGCCGGATACCTTATTGAACCGTTTACTTGGCCGGGGGCGTGCCGTGGCAGGCAGCGACGGAGCGCGTCTTGACGGACGGCTTAAAGTCGTATCGCCGCACTATTTTGCCAAATGCCGCGCCGATGCGTTTGCCAATCGCGAGCTCGAAGAATTGCTGATTGCCAATCAGGTGGACGAGATCTTTTTGCTCGGCCTTGACGGAGCGTATTGCGTGTACCGTACGGCACAGGGGGCGGTGAACCGTGATTACAAAGTGCAGGTCGTCGATGATGTCGTGCTGACGATGACGAAGAAAAGCCGCCAGGAGTTGGTCGATCAATACCGCAAAGCGGGCATATCGACTGTTGAAAGCAAATGGCTGATTCGCGATTAGCCTGCGATAAAGAAAAGGGAAGGAAGCAAAGTTTACGTTTGCCTCCTTCCTTTTTGCGTTAAAGCGGTCGTTGAAAAAAATGTAACAGCTGGTTTCAAAAGAGAACGATATTCTGTTCGGCCAGCGCGGCGCGAATTTCTTCGCCGGGATCCTCTTCGCTGACGATGCCGGTCAAATCGTTGGTTGTAGCAAATTTGTAGTAGGCATCAAAGTGGAACTTGCGATTTTCCATCAGCAAATATACGGCGCGTCCGGCGTCGATGATCGTCTTTTTCGTCAAACCCTCTTCGGCTTCGAGAATCGTCAGATAACCTTCGGTCAAATTGAGACCGCCGACGCCGACAAACACTTTGTCAAATTTATAGCGTTCGATCGTCGCGTTGGCCAGCGCGCCGACAAAGCCGTTGATGCTCGGACGGTATGTGCCGCCGGTGCAAAGCACGGTACTGGTCTGGCTGCGGTCAAACGCCTTGACGATATCGATCATGTTAGTCATCACCGTTAACGGCAGCTGGCTGTCGGCGATCAGATCGGCCAACAGCAGATTGGTCGTCGAGGTGTCTAAAAAAATATGGTCGCCGGGCGTAAGTAGGCGGAACGCTTTGGCGGCGATGCGACGTTTCAGCGCAATGTTTTCCGTACGCCGTTCATCCAAAGCGGCGATCGTAAGTTTCTTTCGCAGTTCAATCGCGCCGCCGTAGGCGCGTTTTAATTTTTTTTCCCGTTCCAGCTTGTTCAGATCTTTGCGGATGCAATCTTCGGTGACGCCGAATGCGAGACACAGTTCCTTGACCGTGACTTTTCCGGCGGCAGCGAGACGACGTAGAATTTCGTCATGACGTTCTTGCGCAAACAAAAGAGCAACACCTCCGAAATCATTATACAACAAGCAGGAGAGAAAGGTTTATTATTAATTTAAATTGTTTTGTATTGAAAATGAAGAAAAGTTGTTGTATTATAGTGATAACGATATTAAACAATATTAAAAAGATGGGTTGGCGATTCGGATGAAAAAGTATGAGACGCTAGTCTTTGATGTCGATGGTACGCTGATCGATACGGAGACGGTAAATCAGCTGGCGCTGCAGAAGGTGTTATTGGATGAACTGGGACGCGAGCATACGTTGGCGGAACTGGCCGCCGTATGCGGCATACCGGGGACACGCGGTCTGACGCTGCTTGGCGTAGAGGATGCTGAGGGCATCATGGAAAAATGGATCGACAATGTTAAGTTCTGGAGGGATAAGATTGCATTGTATCCCGGAATCGAAGCGGTCGTTCGCATGGCGGCCGAACGGGGAGTGACGCTTGGCATCGTGACATCGCGTACCAAAACGCAACTGGCGGCGGAACCGTTGGTAACGCATTTGGTGAAACAAATCCCTTACGTCATTTGCGCCGACGACACCGTCAAACATAAGCCAAATCCGGACCCGCTTCTGAAATTTCTCGCGCTGAGTGGTGCGAATGCGGCGACTGCGTTATACATCGGCGATACGGTGCATGATCTCAGCTGCGCCAAAGAAGCCGGCGTCGACTTTGCGCTGGCTCTTTGGGGAACGATGACGAAGGATTTGCTCGGGCCGGATTATCGTTTGGAAAAACCGAGCGACATTCTTACATTGCTCAAGCCGCTTGAGACGCAAATGGCCCGCTGACACGGCAGCCTCTTCCGTCTGTTTTGCAGTGGCGAAAACTAGGCGGAGTTGCAACAGCTATTTGGCGTAATGGGTAACCAGCGTAACGAATAGATATTTTATTCAAGAGATAACGCCGAAGGCTGCAAAGAAAATTGCGGCCTTCGGCGTTATCTCCGTTTCTTCGCTTGCAGTGCGCTCTGAAAATTTACGGCAGGAAAATCCGTTTGTGTTTTGAATTTATAGAAGGAGAAAGAGTTTTCGAGGAAAGGAGCGCCAAGATGCTGCAACAATTGATCGGAAGTTTATTCCGGATCGAATTTTACAAACTTGCGCTGCAGGAACCGCTACGCAAAGCAGTGCATTATTTTTTATTGCTTTCGTTGGTTTTGGGTACGCTGATGGGCTTTAAGGTGATCTTTTGGGTCACGAGCGGCGTGAACGAAGTCGTCGAAACCTTTAATGATTCGTTTCCTGAGTTTGTCGTTGCAGAGGGTAAACTTAAGGTCGAGGGGAAAATGCCCTACGTTGTTTTCCGGCAAGACGAGGATACGATTGTGATCGTAGATACGACGGGGCAGACGGGCGAAGCGGCGCTGCAGGGGTATAAAAGCGGCGTGCTCTTCACCGAAAATGCGATGATCAATAAGAAAGGCGAAGGCGACATGCGCACGACCAATTTCAGCCATTTGCAGGAAGCGACGCTGACGAAAAGCGATGTGGCTCACTGGCTTCCGGCTTTGAAATGGCTCAGTCTGATTGCGCTCTTCATGGGGTTGGTTTATTATTTTCTCGCGCAAATCTTGAGCGCGACGATTGTCACGCTGCTGACGTTTTGGCTGGCCCGGAGCATGAAGCGCCGCCTGACGTATAGCGAGGCCGCGCGTCTCAGCCTGTATGCGCTGACGGCTTCCTGCATATTGGATATGGTCAAATTCATCGGTGATTTTTCCTTGCCTGGCTATGGTATCCTTTATTACGGCATGCCGATGCTCTATGTGATCCGAACGCTTAAGAACAGCGAAAAGTAAAAAAACGAAAAAATAAATAAAGAAGAAACGTAGGAGAGAAAAAGAGATGAACGTTTCCGTTTTAGGTTGTGGCCGTTGGGGCAGTTTTTTGGCGTGGTACGCCGCGCGGGTTGGGCATGAGGTCGTACTCTGGGGGCGAGAGAGTTCGTTGAATCTGGCGCGTTTTCAAGCGGAGCGAAGGAATGAGTACCTGACGCTGCCGCCGAATGTCCGCTTGAGCGATAATCTGGAGGAGGCGCTGGCGCACGCTGAGATCGTTTTGCTTTCCATTGGCGCGCAGGAAGTAAGAAGTTTTGCCGCTCAATTGGTGAAGCAAAAAAATTGGCGCGGCCAGACGGTAGTACTCTGCATGAAAGGCTTGGAAAGCGACAGCGGCAAACGATTGTCGCAGGTTTTTGCCGAGGAAAGCGGCCGGAGCGATAATCTTGCCGTTTGGCTAGGGCCTGGCCATGTGCAGGATTTTGTTGCCGGGATTCCGAACTGCATGGTGATTGATTCTCTGCAGGAACATTTGACGCGTCAAATCGTCGCGGCGTTCCATAGCCCGCTGATCCGATTTTATTATGGGCAGGACCTGCTGGGCTGTGAAATTGGCGCGGCCGCGAAGAATGTGATGGGACTCGCGGCCGGCATGCTTGATGCGTTAGGTTATGGCAGTCTTAAAGGCTCTTTGATGGCGCGCGGCGCGAGGGAAGTTTCGCGTCTCACCGTAGCACTTGGCGGAAATGCGCTTACCGCATACGGCTTGAGCCATTTGGGCGACTATGAAGCGACGCTTTTTTCGGCGCATAGTCATAACCGAAAGTATGGCGAATCCTTTGTGCGCAAGGAAGCATTCGGCAAATTGGCGGAAGGGGCGGCAACGGCCGTTGCGCTGCGTGAAATCGGCTGCCGGGTCGAAATGCCGATCAGCCAGGCCGTCTATGAGATCTTATTCGACGCCAAAGCGGCGCCGGAAAAACTTGTTGATTTATTTCTGCGTATGCCAACCACTGAGTTTTAACCGTGCCTAGCGAAAAAAAATCCCGCGCCGAAAGAAACGGCGGCGGGATTTTTTGCCTGGCATCAAAGGTCAGGTTCTCGCTTTACGGATGTTCTTTTCTCCACTGCAAATGCCGCTCGCGTTCGGCATCCAACTCTTCTTGACTGGTGTTCTCTTCCTGTACGATTCGTTGCGAGCCGGGACAATGATTGGGACAATCAAAAAAATGCATTGCAGAATCCGGCGTCTTATCAACCATAGCGGCATCGCAAGACGGACAGGTCACCTGAAATAATTTCCCCATTGTTCTCACCCCCATACTAAAGTGATTCAAGATGGGCAGAAGATTTCCTGCCGCCAGTCATGCTATAATGACAGAAGAAAAAGGCGATAATCTGTCAGCAAAGAGGGATAGCATGCGAAAAATAAAAATTGCCGTGGTCGGGCCGCGCGACTCGGTCTCCTTGATTGGCGAAGTCGGCAAAGAGTACGAAAAACGGATTGAAATGACGCCGCTGATCTATGCGGTGCCGTCGGAAGTTCCAGAACTAATGGAACGCTACGGCGATAGCGCCGATGTCTGGCTGTTTTCCGGTCAGGTGCCGTATTATTTTGCCGTTGCCTGCCAGGCGACAAGCAAGCCGCTCTTTTATATTCCGCATACCGGTTCCAGCCTCTATAGGGTCTTGCTGCAAATTGCCTGCATCGAAAAAATGTCCTTTGACGGAATCAGTTTCGATTTGCTCAGCCGGGCCGAGATCGAAGAGACGTTTGCCGATATTCCGCTAAAGGTCAAGAACATCTATGTGAAAGAATTCAAGGATATCATCTCCACACAGGATCTGGCCGCCTACCATTATGAATTATGGCAGGCCGGAAAAACCAAAGCCGCTGTCACGACGCTGCAGTCGGCTTATGAGGAATTGAAGAAACGCCAGGTGCCGGTATTTCGTATCTGGCCACTGCGCGATAATATCCGAACGACATTGAATTTGGCGATTCGAACGGTGGAAGCAGCCGCGTTCAAGGACAGCCAGATTGCGGTGCAGCATGTCGCAATTGACGATTATGCGGATGTCGTGCGCGAAGCGCATTCCGGCTACACGGTGCGGCGTTTGGAAGCGACGCTGTACACGCTTTTGATCAACTATGCGGAAATGGCCAAAGGCGCAATCCATGCGCATGGCCATGGACAGTACAGCATTTATTCGACGCGCGGCGCAGTCGAGGCGATTACGGAAAACTTCACGGTCATGCCGATCAAAGAAGAAATCATCAAGGCGCTGCCGGTTCCGGTCAGCGGCGGTATCGGCTTCGGCCAGACTGCGCATGCTGCGGAGGAGAACGCCTACAAAGCGATGGGTTTTGCCAGACATGCGGGAAAAGGGAATTGGATGGTGGTTTCCGATGAAGGAACCGTGACCGGACCGTTAAGTTCGGCCGCGCATCTTCAGTATTCGTTGCGTGCGGCCGATGAAGACTGCCGCCGCATGGCGCAGGAGATGAATATCAGCGTTACGACGCTAAATCGTCTTTTGGCCAGTCTCGGCAAAATTAGCGGCGAAGCGGTCGGTGCCGATGAATTGGCGCTTCATCTGGCGATCACGCCGCGCAGTGCGCGGCGATTGTTGGCCAGCTTGGTCGAAAAGGGCCTTGCGCTTTTGACGCAGCAGGAAACGCTGCATAAAGGGCGACCGCGCAATCTATATCAGCTGCGCATGCAGGCGCTCTCAAAATTGTTCTCAGGAGAATGAAGAAGAAGGCTTCACACTGTGCGACTGTTGCGCGATGTTTCGCTTGAAATGAAACGTCGCGTGATTTTTTCTCAATTAAGGAAATGTCTTTTAATAGTCCGTAACGTAAGGTATAATGAAGGCGAAGAGACGGCAAAGGCTCGTCTAAAAAAGAAAAAGGATGGATGATACAGTGGTTTATTTGGGTGCAATCATTATTTTGCTTACCGGAGTGGCTGTCGTGAAGCGCTACGAAGTCCGTATGGTCCTTTTTTTATCCGGTCTATTGATGGCTGCGCTGGCCGGAAAACCGCTCGAAGCGATTGACGCGTTTGCCAAAGCGATGGTCAACCCCGGGCTGGTGACGGTCATCCTGACCGTGATGGGCTTTGCCTATGTCATGAAGCTGACGCAGTGCGACGCGCATTTGGTGCAGATGCTGGCGGGACTGTTGAGGCAGTGCAGGCCAGTGCTGATTCCCGGTGCGGTCATGGTCACGTTTGTGATCAATATCGCACTGCCCAGTGCGGCGGGCTGTGCGGCGGCGGTTGGCGCGATTCTGATTCCGACGCTGATGAGTGCCGGTGTGCACCCGGCGGTCGCCGGAGCGGCTATTTTTGCCGGTACGATCGGCAGCGTGCTGAGTCCCGGCGCGACGCATAACCCGTTTGTCGCCAAACTGGCGAATATGGACGTACTCAGCGTCATTGCCGTACATAGCAAAACGACAATCAGTGCGGCGATTATCGGCGCATTGGTTTTGGCCGCGCTGGCTTATTTGCGCAAGGAAGATCGCGGCTGGCAAAAAAATACGGGAGATTCCGTCGTCGAGCAGGCGGTATTCAAAATTAATTTCTTGAAAGCGATTGTTCCGCTCGTGCCGCTTGTGATGTTGCTGCTGGGCAGCAAGCAGGTGCATCTGATTCCGGAAATCAGCGTGCCGCAGGCGATGATCAGCGGTACGTTGCTTGCCTATTTGGTGACGCGGCAAAGTCCGCAGGAAATATCGAAAGCGTTTTTTGAAGCGATGGGCAGCGCGTACGCAGGAGTGATGGGCATCATCATCGCCGCGGCCACGTTCACGACCGGCATGCAATTGATCGGCCTGACCGATGCGTTGATAGAAGCGATGAAGAATTCGCAGAGCATCGTAAAACTGGCCGCGACGTTCGGACCGTTTTTGATCGCGGTTCTCTGCGGCTCCGGCGATGCGGCGACGCTGGCGTTCAACGGCGCGATAACGCCGCATGCGCAGCACTTCGGTCTCGAAATCGCGCAGCTCGGTTCGCTCGCGCAGCTGACCGGCGCGCTTGGCCGGACGATGTCGCCGCTCGCGGGCGCGGCGATCATCTGTGCGCAATTGTCCGGCGTCAGCCCGATGGAGATTGCGAAACGAAATGCGCCGGGCATGCTGATTGCCGCGATCGTTTCGATGTTCATGCTCTTATAAAGAAAATAAAACGCTAAGGCAAAGAAGGGTGACAAATGAAGAAGAAAAAAATCCATGAAGCGGTAACGGCGCTGCAGGATGAAATAGTAAATTGGCGACGCGATTTTCATCGCTATCCGGAAGCCGGTTGGACGGAATTTCGTACGGCGGCCAAGATTGCGGAAAAACTGACGATGCTTGGCTATGAAGTGAAACTGGGCGAAGAGGTCATCGATAAAGCGGCGATGATGGGCGTGCCGTCGACGGCAGAACTGGCGGAAAATATGGCGCGCGCCGCCAGGCAAGGCGGCAATGGCGAACTGATCGAAGCGATGCGGGGCGGCCTGACCGGCGTGGTCGGCATCTTGCGTGGCAAACGTCCGGGACCGGTCCTGGCGCTGCGCTTCGATATCGACGCGAACGAGGTGCTTGAAGCGGCGACGGCGACGCATCGACCTTGGCAAGAAGGCTTTGCTTCGCAGAATAAAGGCGTGATGCATGCCTGCGGACATGATGGACATGCGGCGATCGGTCTGGGTGTAGCGTCGGTCTTGGCTACGCTGACGGAAGAACTGTCCGGCAGCGTAAAGCTGATTTTCCAACCGGCGGAAGAAGGGGTGCGCGGTGCGAAAGCGATGGTGGAAGCGGGCGTCGTAGATGATGTCGACTATTTGCTCGGCATGCATATTGGCTTTCTTGCCGACCGCAGCGGCTTGCTGGTTTGCGGTACCGATGGTTTTCTGGCAACGACGAAACTCGATGTCGCATTCAAAGGTGTTCCGGCACATGCCGGCGCTGCGCCGCAGGAAGGGCGCAATGCATTACTGGCGGCGGCGAACGCGGCGCTGAACTTGCATGCGATATCGAGGCACAGCGGCGGAATTTCACGCATTAATGTCGGCGTGCTGGAAGCCGGCAGCGGACGCAATGTGATTGCGGATCGCGCGCTGCTTAAGCTCGAAACACGCGGCGAAACGACGCAGATCAACCAATATATGAAAGAGGAAGCGCTAAGAGTGATTGCCGGAGCGGCCGCCATGTACGGCGTGACGGCTGAAAGCGTTGAAACCGGAGGCGCGTCGGGCGGCAGCAGCGATGCGGCTTTGGCCTTGCGTTTAGGCAAAGTGGCCGAGTGCCAGGGCGCGTTTGAAAAGCTGCAGGAAAGCGGCAGTCTTGGTGCGAGCGAGGACTTCACCTGCTTTTTGGAACGGGTGCAGCAACGCGGCGGACAGGGTAGTTATGCGATGCTCGGTATTAATAGGACAGCCGGACACCATGACGGCGCGTTTGATTTTGATGAGGCGGTGTTGGCGCAGGCGGTCGAATTGATCGTCTTGACGGCCTGCGATATAGTAGCATGAAAAAAACTCCTGCAAGATTATTCCAGTGAATCTTGCAGGAGTTTTCCTTGTGAATCAGAAAGTATACAGTATCTGTGAGGAAGGGAGAACGATCGATGAATGGTAAAGAAATGCTAGCTTATGGCCTCAGTAAACGCGGCGCAGTTGAAGAGGCTCCGTTTGGCCCGGGCGTCGTGGTGCTTAAGGTTGGCGGCAAAATATTCGCCATTTTGGGCGTGCGTGAGGCACGAGATACCGTGTCTTTAAAGTGCGACCCGGAATATGCCGAACTGCTGCGCCGTCAGTATGCGTGCATTCAGCCAGGCTATCATCTGAATAAGCGGCATTGGAATACGATCGATCTCGACGGCGGTTTATCGGATGCAGAATTGGAAAAACTGCTGGAGCAATCGTATGCGTTAGTTGTAAAAGGCTTGCCGCGCAGAACGCAGGCCCTGCTGTAAACGAAAATGCGGAGGTGTTGAAATGACGAAGAAGGGCTTGTGCTTACGCGTAGCCCTGGTTATTTTATCGTTCTCAATCATCGGTTGCAGTAATGCGTCGCGGGAAAAAAAGGCCGACCTGGGCGAAATTTGCCTCGGTGTAAATTTGGAGCTGAGCGGAAAATACGGCAGCACCGGGGCACTGGCGCTAAGCGGAATGAAAATGGCGATTCAGGAAGTGAATGAAAAGGGCGGGATCAGAGGCCTGCCGGTTCGTTTGGTCGTAGGCGACAATAAGTCGGATCCGGCGATTGCGCTGACGATTTTTGAACAGCAGGTCAAAAATGAACATGTCGTGGCGGTACTGGGACCGAAAAATTCGGACACGGCTATTTCTTTGGGTCAACGGGCCGGGGAACTGAAGACGCCGTTTATTGCCACGAATGCGACGCATCCGCGCGTGACGCTCGACGACAGCGGCCGGACGAAGCCATACGCGTTTAGGGCTTGTTTTACCGATCCGTTTCAAGGCACCGCGATGGCGGCTTTTGCGTCAGCGCGCCTGAATGCCAAGCGCGCGGCGTTGTACGTCGATGCTTCATCGGAATACTCGCAGGGAATCGGTTCTTTTTTTGAAAGGGAATTTATTAAGCGCGGCGGCGTGATTGTTTATAAAAGCGAGTATCGGGGCGGTGAAGCGGATTTCGGCAAAATAAAAGAAGAACTGAAAGACGATAATGTCGAACTTGTCTTTATCCCCGGCTTTTCCATCGATGTGAGTCGTTTTATACCGCAGGCGAGAAGGGCCGGCTTTGCAGGGCCGATTGTCGGCGGCGATGCTTGGGATATCGATACGATACGGCAGTTGATTGGCGATAGCCATCTGAAAAATCTATTTTACGCCGATATGTTTTCTGTCGATGATGATAATATACGCGTAACGGAGTTTAAGCAAAGATTTATGAAGCTGTCGGAGGGGCGCATGCCAAACGCGGCGGCTGTACTGGGCTATGATGCGGCTTTGGTTTTGCTCGATGCCGTCAAAAGAGCCGACAGCGTCACGGGAGAGGGAATTCGTGCGGCATTGGAGCAGACAAAAGACATTCCCGGCGTGAGCGGAACCATCAGCCTGAATCGCAAGCATGATGTGGAAAACAGCATTATCGTGATGGGCGTCGCAAATGGAAAGAGCGTTTTTTTAGAGCGAAGCGAGGCGGGACATTGAACCGCTGAAAGGAGGGGGTGTGATGTCGGCAATAGCAGTCTTAGGCGGCAGCGGCCAAGCAGTCCAACTGCAGGAGATGAATCAGCCGCTGCAGGCGAATGCGAGCGCTGCGGCGCAAGCGCCGGATCTGGCGGCCAAGGTAGGACCTGCATATACGCTTGAACTGTCCGGTCGAAGCAGCGAACAGGATTGGAACGATCCGCAGCTTCGTCAGTTGAAGCGGATGAATCAGATTGAGTGCCAGACGTGCAAGGAACGGAAGTATAGTGACGTATCCAATGATCCGGGCGTTTCCTTCAAGTCGCCGACGCATTTGGAACCCGGAAGTGAGGCGGCGGCCGTTGCTTCACACGAACAGGAGCATGTCGGAAATGAACAGGCGAAAGCGCAGCAGGAGGGACGCAAAGTCGTTGCGCAAAGCGTCAGGATTTTCACATCGGTTTGCCCGGAATGCGGTCGCGTCTATGTCTCCGGCGGAGAGACGGATACGACGACTGCGCGAGAGACGGAGACGAAAGCAGAGAAAGAAAACGCCGCCCACTCGTCTAAAAGCGGAAGTGACGCTAAAATTGCATAAAAAAGTGCCGTCTCGCCACACGCGAGACGGCACTTTTTAAGTCAGCGGTTAATTTTCTCCACTTTTACGCTCCATTCCGGACCGGAAAAGACCTTGTTCACGCTGGAGAAGCTGTCCATATTGAGTGCGAAGGACAGATCCATCAGACTGTTGTAGTAAGCGAGCGGCTTGCCGTCGGGAACATCGCCGAATGTGTTGACGAACGGCATCTTTCCTTTATAGACCGCTTTGCCCTGGTTGAAGATTTCGACTTGCAGCATATCGCCGGGGCGCAGCTGAAGTGAATCAAGCGTAGTCTTGTTGATATTGGTCCATACGTTGCCGTATTGAATGTCGAGGATCGGAATCGTGCCAATTGCCGTGCTTCCTTTGACAGCCGATTTTTGGTAAGGAATGCGGATGATGTCGGTCAAGAGACGCGGGCCGACCTGCTCGAAGTCGATGACGCCGGCTGCCAGACGAGCGCCGGTGTAGGCATAGACGTCACGGCCGAAGAAAGTATAGGATTCGTTCGAGCCGGAAAGACGGTTCGTGTTTTCATCGATCTGCCGGACTTCGGCGATGCCCATCTTTTCTGCAATTAAGGTCAGGGTGCCATTATCAGGCGTGACAAAATAGTGGCCGGTCTGCGTCTTGAGAACGATCGATTTGCGCTCTGTTCCGACGCCCGGATCGACAACCGAGACAAAGACCGTACCGGCAGGCCAATACGGCGCGGTTTGCATCAGACGGTAAGACGCTTCCCAAATGTTATAGGCGGGAATTTCGTGCGTCAGATTGAAGACGCGAATGTCAGGATCGACGCCGACGGCGACGCCTTGCATCGCGCTGACAGCGCCGTCTTTAAGACCGAAGTCCGTTTGCAGTACCAGCGGACTCTTTGCTTCGGCCAAAAGCGAGAAGGAAAGGAGAAAAACGAAGACGAGGAGCGTGGCTATGCGTTTACTTGCTCTGTTCATTTTGAAACCTCCCTAAAAAATTTGCGCCAAGACAAGTGCTGGCGATACTTAAAAAAGTTCGTCATGCGCAAGGCTATCCCTGCCAAAGAAAAGAATAAGCGAAATAAAAACGAGACCGCGCAAAAAATGAGCGGTCTTGTTTCGAAAAAACAATTAGAATTTTACGCCGACGGTGCAGGTGATGCCGGTCATTTGGTAATCTTCTTTGCCGCTAATATGCAAAGCGGGTACCTCTAAGGAGACATTCTTTATCTTGCGGTCGGCGTAGGAGACATTGAGCGTCGTCACTTTCGAGGTCTTGTAACTGAGGCCGTATTCCTGCAGCGAGACGTTGTTGCCGATCATCTGCGTCGTGAACAATGTCATGCGTTCAGACAAGGGCCTAGCCGCGGTAAAGCCGATGTGGAACGCGGAACTGGTGGCGGCATTGACCGCTTTGCCGTAAGTGATGTCGGTGTGCTCATAGCCGCCGATCAGCGTAATGGTCGGATTCAGTTTGTAAAGAAGGTTGAAATCGGAAGGGGTCGATTCGACAAAGGTCTTCAAAGGACCGTACTGTGCATCTTCCGAAGTGAAGTTGCCATGTTTGAGCTGCAGCGCAAACTTGTCGCTTAAACCGAAGGTGGCCACCGATTTGTAGCCGGATTTTCCCTTGACTTCTTTTGCGACGGCGCCGGAGCCGGCGGATTTTGCATTCAGCGTTGCGCCAAGTTCGAGTTCAAGAGAACCTTTGCTGAATTCGACCGGAGAAGCGAAGGCGGTCGCGCTGCTTAAGAGGACGCCGAGCGTCAGGGCGATGATTTTCATATTCATTGTGTAATTCCTCCCCAGGAAAGCCGAAACGTTCGGCCGTTTTATTCGTAATTAGTACTTACTCCCAAGACTACGTATACAGGACACTATTGTAACATAAAAAAAACAGTTGTAAATGGAGACTGCATAGTCAGACTGTCTAGTCAAATAAGCTCTGTGTGCCTATTGTTTTCAAATACGCATAATGAAAAGTAAACTGATGCGGCGAAAAAACGACAAAAAGAGAAAAATATTGCAGCGCCGGGTAAAGAAAAAATCAGCGTCATAAAGCAGGACTGCTTTAATGAAGGAAAAACAGCGCAGCTGTTTTCGGCGGCAAAACGACAGGCGAGCCTTATGGCAATTGCTCTGGGTGCATGGTATGATGAGATAAGAAGAAAGAAAAAGAGGTGAGACGGATGGCTGCAAAAGGACAACGACGGCGCGTTGGAGCTGTATACCGCAAGGCGCCGATTGATTATATTTTACGTCCGTTTCGTTTGTTTGCCCGCAATAGTTCGGCTGGCGGAGTTTTGCTGGCAATCTGTGTGGCAGCGGCGATGCTCTGGGCAAATTCCGCGTGGAGCGCCGATTATTTTTCGCTCTGGCAGCAGACCGCAAAGATACAAATCGGCGCTTTTGAAATGGAAAAAACGCTGAAGCACTGGATTGACGACGGACTCATGGCGATCTTCTTCTTCCTGGTTGGACTCGAAATCAAGCGGGAAATGCTAGCCGGTGAACTGGCCAATCTGCGCAAGGCGTTATTTCCTCTCGTGGCCGCACTGGGCGGCATGTTGGCTCCGGCGCTTGTTTATCTGTTGTTGCTGCGCGATCCGGCGTTGGCGCACGGTTGGGCTATTCCGACGGCCACCGATATCGCATTCGCGCTAGGGATTCTTTCGCTTTTGGGTGAGAGGGTGCCTCTTAGTCTCAAGGTCTTTCTCACGGCACTGGCGATTGTTGACGACATTGGTGCGATTGTAATCATCGGCTTGTTTTATTCTGCGCCGCCCGATTTTATTACATTAGGCTTGGCGGCGTTGCTTCTGGTGGTCATGGCAATTGTCAATAGGTTAGGGGTTCGGCATACGGTTATTTATGCCGCATTTGCGTTTCTGCTCTGGCTACTGGTGTTGAAATCGGGCATTCATGCGACCATTGCAGGCGTTTTGGCGGCTATGGTTGTTCCGGCGCGTGCACCTATTGATACGCGGCCGTTCATTGAGGCCGGAGAGAAAGTCTTCCATAGCCTGGCTCGATCTGGTTCGTTACAAGGCGATATTTTGCGTGACGCCGCCGTTCAGGATGCGGTGGAAGACTTGACGCGCTTGTGCGACGGTGTGGAAACGCCATTGCAAAAGATGGAACGGGGCTTGCATCCCTGGGTGTCGTTTCTGATTTTACCGCTCTTTGCGCTCGCTAATGCCGGCGTTCAAGTGATTGGTATTTCAAACGGACCTTTGCTTGGCAATCTGGGGTTTGCCGTAATCGGCGGTCTGGTTATAGGCAAATCGATGGGGATTTTCGGCGCGGCGTGGCTGTCGGTGAAATGCAGATTGTGCACGAAGCCGCTTGATTTGACATGGGTGCAATTGCTCGGCGCGGCCTGCCTGGGAGGGATTGGTTTTACGATGTCGCTCTTTATTACCGCACTGACGTTTGAGATACCGCATTTGACGGATCAGGCAAAACTGGGAGTTTTGCTGGGTTCGTTTTGTGCCGCAGTGATGGGGGCGTTGATCATTGCTATGACGAACCGGAAAAATGGAATAATACATGAGAATAAATAAGAACAAGAGGAATTCGAAATAGATGAGTACGATAATAACAGTAGAAAATCTCAGTAAAAGTTACGGCATGAAAGTTTTGTTTAACGATGTCACGTTCGGCGTCGAAGAAGGCGATAAGATCGGCTTGATCGGCGTAAACGGTGCAGGGAAATCTACGTTTTTAAAGGTGTTGGCCGGTCTTGATACGGCCGACGGCGGAAAGATAACAAAAAGCGGCGGCAGCCGCCTCGAATATCTGCCGCAGGAACCGGTGTTTCATGAAGGCGCTACGGTGCTGGAACAGGTGTTCAAGGGAACGTCGCCGGAAATGCGGGTGCTGCGCGAGTATGAAAAGGCACTGGAAGAAAGTCGGCAGCAGCCGGAGGATGAAAGGCTGCAGCGGCGACTGATCGATCTGGGGCAGGAAATGGATACGGTCGACGGCTGGAAGCTGGAAAGCGATGCGAAGATCATCCTGACGCAATTGGGCATCAGTGATTTTTCCGCAACAGTCGAAAGTCTCTCCGGTGGTCAGCGAAAGCGCATCGCGATGGCCGGCGCATTGATCACTCCGGCGGATCTGCTGATTCTTGATGAACCGACCAACCATATCGACAATGACACAGTCGCCTGGCTGGAACAATACTTGGCCAAACGCAAAGGCGCACTTTTGATGATCACGCATGACCGCTATTTCCTCGATCGGGTGGCAACTCGGATGATCGAACTCGATAAAGGGACGCTCTATGCTTACAGCGGGAACTACAGCCAGTTCTTGGAACTGAAAGCGGCGCGGGAAGAATCGGCCGAAGCCAGCGAACAGAAACGTCAGAATCTGCTGCGCAAGGAACTGGCCTGGATGAGGCGCGGTGCGAAGGCACGGACGACAAAGCAAAAAGCACGCATTCAGCGCTATGAAGCGCTGAGCGAGCAGTCGGTCGATCTGAGCGAGAACAAGGTAGAAATCAACGTCGGCGCGACAAGGCTCGGCCGCACGGTCATCGAACTTGAACACATCGGCCATGCGTATGCGGAGCGACGCTTGATTGAAAATTTCAGCTACATTCTGCTCAAGGATGATCGGGTTGGCATTATCGGTCCTAACGGCAGCGGCAAGTCGACGCTGCTTAACATCATTGCCGGGCGCTTGCAGCCAAAGTGCGGCAAACGGGAAATCGGCCAGACGGTCAAACTGGGTTATTTTGCGCAGGAAAACGGCGAAATGGATGAGAACTTGCGCGTCATCGAATATATCCGTGAAGAGGCGAACTATCTGCCAACTGCTGACGGCGGCACGATCAGCGCCAGTCAGATGCTGGAGCGCTTCCTTTTTCCGCCGGAGCTGCAGTGGAATCCGATTGCCAAGCTGTCGGGCGGCGAAAAGCGGCGTCTTTATTTGCTGCGAATCTTAATGAGTGCGCCGAATGTTCTCTTGCTCGACGAGCCGACAAACGATCTCGACATTCAAACGCTCGCGATACTGGAAGAGTATCTCGATGAATTTCCCGGTGCGGTCGTCACGGTATCGCATGACCGTTATTTCCTTGACAGGGTAGTGGACAGGGTTTTCGCGTTTGAAGGCGAAGGGAAGATCGAGCCGTACAATGGCGGCTATTCGGACTATCAGGAACGTTGTGAGCTGCGTAAAGAACAGGAAACGGCGACAAAAGCGGCGGAAGAAGAAAAACCGGTTTTAGAACGGACACGAGAACGGCCGCGCAAATTTAGTTATAGCGAACAAAAAGAATACGAGACGATTGACGCGGTCATTGCCGAAGCAGAAGGCGCGCTCAAGACGGTGCGCTCGCGCATCGAAAATGCGGGAGCCGATTATACGCTGCTGCAGGAATTGACCGCGCAGCAGGAAGAAATGGAAACGCGACTCGATGCGCTCTTGGAACGCTGGACGTACCTGACGGAACTGGCGGAAAAGATCAACGACAAATGAGGAAGCAGTCTGGAGGATAGTATGAAACTGGTTGCAATTGACTTGGATGGAACATTACTCAATAAAAAGAGTGAGATCAGTCGTGCTAACGTCGCCGCGATAAAGGCGGCGCAGGATCGTGGCGTGGAAATCGTGATCTCTACAGGCCGGATGTATTTTGATGTGCAAACGATTTGCCAACGGGCCGGCATCGCAACGCCGGTCATCAGCGCCAACGGCGGCGCGGTACATGACCGAAAGGGAAATTTGCTGCAGCATTCGGCGCTGAAGCGGTGCGATGCGTTGGCGGTACTAAAGTGGCTGGAAGAAAAAGAAGTGTATTATGAAACGTCCAGCGGGAAATCCATCTATGTGCCTACGTATGCGTTGGCGCGCCTGGAGGCGGAAGTAAAGCGATTGCAGGAGTCGAATTCCCTGCCGGACGGCTTCAGCATGGCGGCGGTAGAAAGGCAGCAAAGCAGTCAGGACGGGCGGGTGATGGTGAAGGAGTATCAAGAGGCGATACCGCCGGACGAAGAGTTGTACAAATTATATGCGATCAGTTATGATGCGGCGTTCCGGCAAAGAGCGATTCTTGAATTGAATGCGATGCCGGGCGTCGCGGTTTACCAGGGCGGTCCGAATAGTTTTGAGGCGGTTTCTGCCGCCGCATCGAAAGGAAACGGCTTGCGCTGTCTGGCAGCACATTTGGGAATCCGGCTCTTTGATGCGGCCGCGATTGGCGACAGTCAAAACGATATATCGATGTTGGAAGCGGTCGGCTACAGCGTGGCCATGGGAAATGCGGCAGCGGAAGTCAAAAGCGTTTGTCGTGCCGTTACGCGCAGCAATGAAGAAAACGGCGTGGCGCATGCGCTGAAGGAATTGTTGCCGGGACTGGCGAGTTAGTCGGAAAAGAGAATTGTAAAGAAGCGCAAATATCCGGCAGCATGGATCGTAAACGATCGAAGCTGCCGGATATTTTTTTTCTGCAGGCGAAGCGGATGCGATTGACAGGCAAAAAAAGAATTGCTATAGTAGTTATAAAACAAACGACGTAGTTATAAGAAGAACGACTAGGAGGATTGCATGGAAAAAATCATGCTGGAGATTCAAAAACTTGGCTTCTCGCAATATGAGTCGAAGGCCTATGTCTCCTTACTGCAGCAAGCGCCGGTGACCGGTTACGAGTTGAGCAAGCGCTGCGGCGTTCCCCGCTCAATGATTTATGAAGTGCTGAACAAGCTTAGCGAACGCGGCGCGATTTATACGCTGCCGTCGGAACCGGTGAAATATTCGCCGGTGCCGGCGAAAGAACTATTGAAACGATTGCGCCGCGATGTCGATGCGACGTTTGCCTTTCTCGATCAATCGTTGGCGGCGCTCGGCAGCAATAACGAACTGGCGGTCATTGCCAGGATCCATGGCCGTGAGCCGGTGTTCAACGAATTGCACAGCCTTGTTGAAAGCAGCAAAAGTGAGCTGTGGCTGTCCGTCTGGGAACCGCAGGCGACGCTGCTTAGCCAGAGCGTGGCCTGCGCCGAAGAGCGCGGCGTCAATGTCTGCTCGATTGTCTTCGGCAATGCGGCTTGCCGCCTGGGAACGACGTTTCATCATGACTATATGCCGGCGGATGTGGTCAAGGCGCGAATCGGCGGGCAATTGACGCTGGCCGTCAAAGACCGGCAAGAGGTCATCATTGCCAACTTTCTTGATCATGGCGCATCTTGGGCGGTAAAGACGCAGGATCCGGCGCTTGTACTGGTCGCAACCGAATATGTCCGGCATGACATCATGATCGAAGCGGTCATGCGACATTTCGGCGCAGACAAGCTGGACGAATTGTTGCGCAAGCAGCCGGAACTGCATGCGGTTGTGACCGGTAAGTTCAAAGACAGGGCGAAGAAACAGTAAAGCTTTTATCGCCAAGCGGTCAGGGGAAAATGAAAAAACGTAAGCGGGAGGAAATGAAAATGGATACGAGTCGGGAAAAAGCCTGGTCAGTCTTAACGAGTCATGTAAAAGAAACGGTGCTGCTCAATCACTGCCGCGCGGTGGAGGTAGCCATGCGCGCCTATGCGGAAAAATATCAATCGGATGTTGCATACTGGGGCGCGGTCGGCTTGTTGCATGACGTCGATTTTGAAAAATACCCGGAGCAGCATCCGACGCAGGCCGCCATGCTGCTGCAGCCGCACGGCTATAGCGAAGCGTTCATTGCCGATGTCGAATCGCATGCCCGTGATTGGCCGGGCGAACGCAGTCAGCTGCAAAAAACACTCTATGCGGTCGATGAATTGACCGGTTTCATCATCGCCTGCGCGTTGGTAAGGCCGGACAAAGATCTGGCGAATGTCGAAGTGAAATCTGTGCTGAAAAAATTGAAGGATAAGGCATTTGCGCGCGCGGTCAATCGCGAGACGCTCTGGGCGGGCGCCGAAATGATGGGCGTTGAGATGGCGGAGCACATTGAGTTTGTACGGGCCGCGCTGGCGAAGGACTATCAATAGCGAGGGAAAAGCCTTTCCGTGCAGCAGTCTACTTTGATGAACTTCTTATAATTTGCCGCTAAAAATAGTTGAAAAAAGAGATTTATGCGCCGTTTTTTGCTATGATGAAAGAGTGTAAATATATGAAGAAAATGAAGGTAAGGCGCAATGAACTGGAAAAAAGAGCTGGCGATTGTCGGACTGTGCGTGGCTGTCCTGGTACCGGTGCTGAGCGGCTGTTTTAGCGATCCGGTAAAAAGCGAATTGGAAGAGTACGTTACCTTTGAATTCGAGCAGGGCAAGAAGGCGCAGGCTTTGTCGAGCGAAGTGGAAGACCGTTCGATCACGAGCGCGCAAACGAAAGAAGAACTGATGCAAATATTGCAGCAGCGCAAAGAGCACTTGCTGAAAAAGCTGGACGGACAACGCAAGTATGAAGCGAAAACGCCGCAGATCAAAGAGATTCATGCCAAAGGAATCACTTTGTTGGAAAACAAAGTGCAGGTATATGAGAAATTCATCGAGATGGTCAACACGCCGCAGGAACGCTGGGAACGCGATGAAATGCTGCAGCAGCGTCAGCTGGAGATCGACCGCCTTAACAAAGAGTACCAACGCGAATTGCGCAGTCTGATGACGGACAAGAATGTAAGGGTAAAGATATAAGATGACAGACCTGGCTTAGACTGGGTCTGTCATCTTTTTTGCCTAAAGAAACATGTTGGATAAATATGGATTTTGCCGATCTGAAATGATACAATTGGCTTAAGTAGGAAAAAATTTCCTGCGCCTTAGATATCCAGGGATGAAGGAGGCGGATGCGATGCTGCGCATTGAGCATCTCAGTGTGAAAGTTCAGGACAAACTTATCTTGCGTGACGTGAACCTGCATATAAAGCCGGGAGAGGTTCATGCTTTGTTCGGGCCGAACGGCACCGGGAAATCGACGTTGGTCGGGGCGGTCATGGGCTTTCCACGCTTTTGCGTCGTAGAGGGGCGGATATTGTTCGGTGAGACCGACATCACGGCACTGCCGGTCGATGTCCGCGCCGAGCTGGGTTTAGGTGTGATGATTCAGCGTCCACCGACGATTCGCGGTCTGACGCTGCGCCAGATGGTAACGCTTTGCAGCAGAGAAGAGGTGGATGCCGACGCCTTGGCGGCCAAATTGAATCTGAGCGAATTTCTTGACCGCAATGTGAATGAAGGATTTTCGGGCGGTGAGATCAAGCGTTCCGAATTGTTGCAGCTGATGGCGCAGAAACCGGATCTGCTCTTGCTTGATGAACCGGAATCCGGCGTAGACCTTGAGAATATTGCGCTGGTCGGCGCCGCAGCCGACTGGATCATGGAGCGTGGCGCGGCGGTCGCGGAAAAAGTTGCGCCGGGAGAATCGCTGCGTCAGCGTCGGGCGAAACGCAGCAAGTCCGGTCTGATCATCACGCATACCGGACATATTTTGCAATATGTTCCGGCCGATATTGCCCATGTCCTCTACGACGGCACGATTTCTTGCAGCGGAAATCCACAGGAGATGCTAAGCTGCATCCGTCAGGGCGGCTATGAACACTGCATCCGTTGCGCAGAAGGAAGGGGGGACTGTCAATGAGCGAAGAGAAAACGGCTGGCTGGAAGGAGAAAGCGGAGAAAGCAACGGAGAAACTTGGCTTATACGGTGCGGATGTCGATCTGAAGCGTTACACGGACGATGAAGCGAAAGCAGCGACGGGAGAGGATCTAACGCCGAAGCGGCGCAAGGCGCTCGAACAGGTCGGCGTGGAAACGGAAGCGGATTCTGCGACGCGATCCGGCAGCTATGTGCAGATGAATCATTCGGTTCTGCAGTGCAGCATGGCGGAAGAAGGGCTCGAAGTGATGTCTACCGACCAGGCGCTGCGCTGCCATCCCTGGCTCGAAGATTACTGGTGGAAGACCGTGTCTGCGGATGCCGACAAATATACCGCCAGAGCGGCTTTGCATCAAGAACATGGTTATTTCATCCGCGTGCTGCCCGGCGTGAAAGTACCGCATCCGGTGCAGGCCTGTTTGTATATCAGCCAGGATGGGCTGATTCAGGACGTGCACAATATGATCATTGTCGAAGAAGGAGCGGAGCTGCATGTGATCACCGGCTGTACGACCGATCCGGACGTCAAACGCGGCATGCATATCGGCATCAGCGAATTTTTCATTAAAAAAGGCGGCAAACTGACCTTTACGATGATTCATCAATGGGCGGAAGAGGTATCGGTCAGACCGCGTACCGGAGTGGTGGTCGAAGAGGGCGGCGTCTTTTTGTCCAACTACATTTGCTTGAAGCCGGTACAGGATCTACAAATGTATCCGACGGTGCGTCTGCTCGGCAAGGATTCGCTGGCGCGTTTGAATTCGATTTTGGTTGCAATGCCGGGCTCGCATCTTGACGTCGGCGGGCGCGCCGTCCTAGCGGCGCCGGGGGCAAAAGCCGAAATTATCGCCCGCACCTTGAGTCTTGGCGGAACCAGCATCAACCGCGGTCACTTGCTGGCTTCCTCTGCGGAAACAAGGGCGCATCTTGAATGCCATGGATTGATTCTCAATCCGGAAGGCGTAATTTATGCGATTCCAGAACTGGAAGTACGGACCGACAATGCGGAACTGAGCCACGAAGCGGCGGTCGGGAAGATCGCGCCGGAAGAGATCGAGTACTTGATGGCCAGAGGGCTCAGTGAAGAGACGGCGGTCGCCACGATTGTGCGCGGTTTCTTGCACGTCAAGATCGAGGGCTTGCCCGATGCGCTGACGCAGGAAATCGAGCGTGCGATCGATGAATTCAGCGGCGGACGCGGCGCTTAGCAAAAAGAAAAAGCAAAGGGGATTATCACGGCGCTTACGCGGCGAGGCAATCCCCTTTGCTTTTTCTTTTTTAGACAGATGCATAGTCAGGCTGTTTTTCCTGGGGCAATGTGATGACGAAAGCAGTGCCTTGGCCGACTTCGCTTTGGCAGATGATGCTTCCGAACAGTTGCAGTGTGATGATGTTGTATACGATGTATAGACCGAGTCCAATGCTGCCGGTGCCGCGCCGGGTGGTGAAAAACGGATCGAATATCTTTTCGCGCATTTCCGGCGACATGCCTTGGCCGTTGTCCTGACAGGTCAAAATGAATGGCCCGTTTGCGTCAAACGTGACGGACAGGGTAATCTTGCCGCATTGCTGCGGTGCGAACGCATGATGATGGCAATTCAGCAGCAAGCTTGTAACGATATGCGAAAAGGCGGCGGGGAAACTGTCTAGTTCGATGTGTTCAGCACAAATAATCTCGACCTGATGGCAAAAATCACGATTGGCGGAACGCAGACTGCTCACCAGCGTTTCCAAATATTCGCGAACGACAAAGCGCTGTCGCGTCTCGCCGCTTTGATCGACCGATACCTGTTTGAAGTTGCGGATCAGTTGCACGGCTTTGTTCAGACTGGTAAGCAACAGCTCGATCGATTCCTGGCTGTCTGCGAGCAACTGCGTGAAGTCGCTGCGTTTCATGATCCCTTCTGTATAACGGGCGGCGGTGGCGAGAAACAGTTCCTGCAGGTGCGAAGAGACGGTGATCGCAACGCCGACCGGTGTGTTGACCTCATGTGCCAGGCCGACGACCAGATTGCTGAGCGCGGCTCTTTTTTCCGAATGGATCAGAATTTCCTGGGTCTTCTTCAAACGATCCAGCGCTTCCGTCAACTCAAAGTTCATCGCCATGAGTTCCTGGTTGAGCGAAGTCAGTTCCTGGGTGCGCAATTCCACTTTCATTTCTAGGCGGTCATGCGCGGCTTGCAATGCATCGGCGGCCTCTTTGCGCGCGGTGATGTCTTCCATGCTGCCGTCATAGAAAGCTGCGCGCCCGTCTGAAGCGCTAATGCCGCGCATGCTGAGGCGGACCCAGATGAAGCGGCCGTCCTTGCGCCGCATTTTCAGTTCGGCGTCAAGCGAAGCATCGTTGCTGCCGCAGAGTCTTTGCCAGTGTTCATGATCCTGAAGCGAGGCGTAAAAATCGGTCAGGCGATAAGCGGAGAGCGGCTCCTGTTCGGGCCAGGCCAGCATCTGCTGAAAGGCGGGGTTGGCATCGATGATCTGTCCGTCAAACATGGTGCGAAAGAGACCGATCGGCACTTCGGCAAACAGGCTGCGGTAACGCTGTTCGCTCGTCGCGAGCGCTTCTTGACGGGCTTGCAGTGTCCGGCTCATTTGCGAGAAATCGAGCGCCAGCTTATTGAGTTCGGCAAAGAAAGTCGGCGGGGTTTGTACGTCGGCTTCCGGATAATCGCCGCAGGCAAGCGCCGCAGTGCTGCGGCTCAATTCCGCAATCGGCTGGACGATGTCGCTGCGCAGGCTTTGGCTAAGATTGCGCCAGACGGCCAGCCAAAGCAAAATGGCGATCATTAAGGCAAAAGCGAAGGCGCCGAGGTAGGGCCCCCATGAGGAAAGGAGCGGCGTCTGGGTGATGATGATCCAATCGTTTTTTGTCGTCTTAGCGGTGCTGGCGAGAAAGAAAGCGCCATTGTTTTGGTAAATTGCCGTCGTATTGCCGTGCAAACCTTGCTGGAAAATGGAGAGATTGCTCAGGTTCGTCTGCTGCCGGATTTGCTGTGCGCTCGGGTAGGCAAGCAAGGTGCCGGACTGATCAAGGATGAACACGGTATTGCCTCGGTTCACGTCATTGAGTTCTTCAATTTGCTGTTGCACGCCGTTTAAGTTCAAAGCGCCGATCAGGCGTCCGTGCGGCAGTGTTTTCGCCAGATAAACGGTCGGCTCGCCGGTGCGTAGCGAGATGAACGGGCGGGAAACCAGCAGTTGATCCGCTTCATCCAAGTTTTGAAAATAGGGAAGATTGGACATGTCCATGCCCTGATAGCGTGGGTCAGGCGGTACCATTAAGACGATAGTGTCTTTTTCATCCAAATAATAAATCGTTTCGAATATGCCGTACGCTTCCCAGCTGCTTTGCGTAAAAGCGACGAAATCCGCGGGCGATTTGGCGGCTGTCTTGGCGAGTGCGTCAAGCATGCGATCGCCGTTCTTAAGATAGTGATCCACCATTTGCGCAGTCGTCAGAGCGGTTTGTTCCTGGTGCTGCTTTAAGGTGCGGTCGTTGAAATACGTCGCGCTGCAGAGTACGGCGAGGCCTAAAAGCAATAGCGGAATAAATAATCGCCCGAGCAGCAGACGCAGCAACACCCGTTCCAAAGGCGGAATTTTTTCGCGAGGAGAACGCATGCACACCACCCCTTTGCTTTGACTTTAGCGGAAAGGCTATTGCTTGGCTTGCGACAAGGTGGCAAGAATGACAAACTTGCCATTACGAATCGTGCTGAGATAGAACGGACGCACAACGTCGCCGTTGGCGCTGAAGGAAATCGTATCCAGTAAGCCGGGGAAATCTTTGGTGTCGAGCAACGCCTGGCGCAATCCTTCACGTTGGCCGCCTGTCTTTTTCAAAGCATTGGCCAAGACGGAGGCCGCTTCATAGCCGAAAGAAGCGCCGAACGAAGGCGCGCGGCCGAAGCGCGCTTGGTATTGCTGCTTAAAGGCCGAGAAAGCCTGATTTTCGTTGTCGAGCGCATAGGCCTGTTCAATTTCCATCCCTTCGACCGCCATGCCGCCATTGTGCAAAAGAATCTCTGTCTGCGCCCATGCGGAAGCGAAGAGCAGCACCCGCCAGCCCATCAGCCGGGCGCGCTGCGCGATCAACGCCGCATCGATATCGGAGGTAACCAAGAGCAGACCGTCCGGTTCGCCTTGCCTGAGTTCTTTGAGTAACGGAGCGAAATCGGGCTGTTTGGAAGAAGCGTACGAGATTGATTTGACGACGCTGCCGCCTAGACTGGTATATTTATCGCTGAAGACATCCCGGTAAGTAAAGGCGTAGGCGGCGTTATCGCTATCTGCTAAAATGGCGATCTTTTTCAGCGCATGATCTTGATAGACATAACTGGCAAAGCCGCGCGCGCTATCCAAGAACGTAGGATAAACGCGGAAAAAATAAGGCGATTTGCCGCTTAGGTCGGGCGTCGATGCGGTCGGACTCAGCAGGACGATTTTAGCCGGATCCGTTAGCTGAAGGCCGAGCGTGGTTTGCGCGCTGGTGGCATGGCCGATGATCGCAGCCACATTGGCTTGCAGTAACTGATGGATCGCTGCGCGGGCGCCGTCGCCTGTGCCTAAGTCGTCCTGGATCAGAAGTTCGATCGGACGGCCTGCGATGCCGCCGGACGCATTGAGATTGTCAACAGCCAGTTGTACGCCGTTGCGTTCCTGAACGCCGAGTTCCGCCTGCTTTCCCGTTAGGTCGGCGACGAAGCCGATCCGGATCGGTTCCTTTTTCAGGCAGCCGCCGAGCAGCAGGGCGAATAAAAAAAGCAGCGAAACCAGAAACAAAAACGACCGACGCAAGAAAATCGCTTTCAACCCAATCACCTCATCTTCACGTAGTGCGAACAGAGAAAAAGCCTTGTTTGGTAATTTCTAGAATTTTGTACGTTATCCTGCCAGAAGAAGCGGCAATATGGATTTTAAATGAAGAAGACGACGATAATTTTAGGACAGTCAAAAAATTACCGCTCAAATAAAGGGGAACGAGGAGTGAGAGAAAATATATAGTGTATAAAACGGAGCGTCAAAGACAGGGGGAAATATGATGAGTTATCGACCTGACCTGCAGCGGTATGAAACGATGCGTTATCATCGCTGCGGCAAAAGCGGACTGAAACTGCCGGCGATCTCACTGGGCCTGTGGCATAATTTCGGCGAGGTGAATCAGGCGGAAAACTGCCGGGAGATGCTGCGCAGAGCCTTTGACCTTGGAATCACGCATTTCGATCTGGCTAATAATTATGGGCCGCCGCCCGGTTCGGCCGAAGAGATGTTCGGCCGCATCCTGCACAGCGATTTTGCGACGCAGCGCGACGAAATGATCATCGCTACGAAAGCGGGCTATACGATGTGGCCCGGTCCCTATGGCGACTGGGGTTCGAAAAAATATCTCATCGCCAGTCTCGAGCAAAGCCTAAAGCGGCTAAGGCTTGATTACGTCGATATTTTTTACCATCACCGTCCTGATCCGGAAACGCCGCTGGAGGAAACGATGGCGGCGCTCGATCAGATCGTTCGCCAAGGCAAGGCGTTATATGTCGGCCTGTCAAATTATAAAGCGCCAGAGGCGGCGCAGGCGATTCGGATTTTGCGCAGGCTGGGTACGCCTTGTCTGATTCACCAGCCCAAATATTCGATGCTCGAACGCTGGCCGGAAGACGGCCTGCTGGATCTGCTGGAAAAAGAGGGCGTTGGCAGCATTGCCTTCTCGCCGCTTGGCAAAGGCGTGCTGACGAATCGTTATCTGGACGGCATTCCGAGCGACTCGCGCGCGGCAAGCGGCAGTGCCTTCCTGCAGGCGACCGATTTGACGTCGGAGTTGGTGGCAAAGGTTCGTCGGCTGAATGAAGTAGCTAAGGAGCGAGGCCAGAACATGGCGCAAATGGCATTGGCGTGGGTGCTGCGCGGCAGTCGCATTACCTCGGTCTTGATCGGCGCCAGTAAAGTGAGCCAAATTGACGACTGCGTAGGCGCGTTGAAAAATCTGCAGTTCAGTGATGAAGAGCTGAGACGAATAGAGGAGATCTTGCGTTAAGGAAAGAGGCTGCCATGCAGCCTCTTTTTGCGCTGTTTTTCAAATATTTACAAAAAACAGATAAAAAGAGGCAGGAATTTTTATGAGAAGAGAGAAATGTAAAACAAACTTAATTAAATTCTTAATAAAGCGTGTAATATAAATGAGAAATTTGTCGATTTACTAGGGAGGGGCAAAGATGGCTGAATTACGCTGGAATCCTTTACTGCGAACCTGGACGATGGTGGCATCGAACCGTCAGGCCAGGCCGCATTTGCCGAAAGACTGGTGTCCTTTTTGTCCGGGCTCCGGTAAAGTGCCCGAGCAATATGACGTGTTTGCCTACGATAATGACTTTCCTGCACTGAGCCAGACGCCAGGCCTGCCGGATGAAGTCACCGGCGGTCCGTACCGGACGGCGGAAAACTACGGCAAGTGCGAAGTGATTTTGTATTCGCCGGATCATACCAGCAGCTTGTCTGCGTTGCCTGTCGCACATATCGAGAAGTTGCTGACGCTGTTGGCAGAGCGTCAGGCGGCGCTAAGCCAGGATCCGAAAATAAAATATATTTTCCCCTTTGAAAATCGCGGCGAAGAAGTCGGCGTGACGATGCCGCATCCGCATGGTCAGATTTATGCCTATTCGTTCGTGCCGCAAAAGATTCAGGTCGAATTGGACAGTTGTCGCGAATACCATGCAAAAGAAAAGCGCTGTCTGCTCTGCGATATGAACCGGGAAGAAAAGAGATTTGCGCAGCGCATTGTCGCTGAAAATGAAAATTTTTTGGCTTATCTGCCGTTTTTCACCGACTATCCGTATGGCGTCTTCATTGTCAGCAAGAAACACAAGGGCGATCTTACGCAATTCGATGCGCAGGAGAAAAAGGATCTGGCGCGGATCTTAAAATGCGTGACGGCTGCTTTTGACAAATTGTTTGGGCGTCCGTTTCCGTATATGATGTGCTTGCATCAGACGCCGGTAAACTGCGCAGAAGATGAGAACGCGGATGCGTATTATCATTTTCATATTGAATTTTATCCGCCGCTTCGCGAAGCGAAAAAAATCAAGTTTTATGCGTCCTCTGAAATGGGGGCGTGGGCAGCCTGCAATCCGCATGCGGTGGAAGAGACGGTCGAAGCCTTACGGAACGCTTGCGCTGCGGTACAAGAGGAAGCGGAGGAAAAGTCATAATGGATGCGAAACAGTTGACGACATTGTTTGAAAAAAATTATGGTGCGACGCAGGAACCGGTACACTGTTTTTTTGCGCCGGGCCGCGTCAATCTGATCGGTGAACATATTGATTATAACGGCGGCTTTGTCTTTCCGGCGGCTTTGTCGGTCGGCATTTGGGGCGCGTTGCGTTTTCGCGACGACAACCGGGTATGCCTGAAATCGACGAATGCTGAATTGGCCGTGAATCTGGAATTGACCGATACGCTCATGTTTTTGTCCGAAGATGGCTGGGCCAACTATCCCAAAGGCGTCTTTGCCAAATTGTTCAATGCAGGAATGACGCTCAAAGGCTGCGATATTTTGTTTTCCGGCAATCTGCCGGACGGCGCGGGTCTTTCCTCGTCGGCGGCGATTCTAGTACTGACTGCGTTCATGCTGCGCAGCGCTGCCGGAGAAACGGAGATCGACCGCGTCGCGCTGGCTCGCTTTTGCCAGCAGGTGGAGAATGAATTCATCGGCGTCAACTGCGGCATCATGGACCAATTTTCGATCGCGATGGGGCAGAAGGATAAGGCGATGCTGCTTGACTGCGAAACGCTTGCCTATGAATATATACCGTTTGTCTTGCAGGAACACAGTCTTGTCATCATGAACAGCAACAAGAAGCGCGAGCTGGCCGACTCGAAATACAACCAGCGGCGCAGCGAATGTGAAGCGGCGCTCGATATTTTGCGCCGCCGTAAAGCGCTGAAGAATCTTTGCCAGGCGAGCGTGGCCGAAGTGGAAGAGCAATTGAGCGATGCAACGTTGCGTCGCCGGGCGCGCCATGTGGTAACGGAAAATGAAAGAGTGAAGCAGGCGAAAATCTGCTTGATGCAGGGAGATATGGTCGGTTTTGGGCAATTGATGCGCGAATCGCATGCGTCGCTGCGCCAGGATTATGAAGTGACGGGACGCGAGCTGGATTGCCTGGTCGACTTGGCGCTGAAGGCGCCGGGCTGCATTGGAGCACGCATGACCGGTGCCGGATTTGGCGGTTGTGCGATCGCGCTGGTAAAACGCGACGCGATCACAGCTTTTAGCGAGCAGGTCGGAGCAGGCTATAGCCAGGCTACCGGCTTGAAAGCCGACTTCCATGTCGCCGCGGTTTCGGATGGCGTGAAAATTCTTGACTAGTGTGATGTAGCGACATAAGTTGAAGAAGATAAAGGGATTTTCTACCATTCGGACGAAAGTAATAAAATACACTTGGACTAATGCAGGAAATATTCCTCGTTGGTCGGGCTAGTGGAGGCGATGATAATCGATGACTCGCCATGACAGGTAACCAAGATGGGGGGAACAGCAATGAACATACTGATTACCGGCGGCGCCGGTTATATCGGCTCGCATACGGTGCGCCTATTGGCCAAAGCCGGACACGAGGTCGTCGTATATGACAACTTGAGCAAAGGGCATAAGGAAGCGGTCGCCGGACACCGCCTGGTAAAGGGCGACATCTTTGACAGTGCGCTGCTGCGCGAGACGATTCGGCGTAATTCGATAACGGCCGTCGTTCACTTTGCCGCCTACAGTCTGGTCGGCGAATCGATGGAAGAGCCGCAGGCCTATTATCGCAACAATGTGGGCGGAACGTTGAATCTGCTTGATGTAATGGCGGAATGCGGCGTCAAGCAACTGGTCTTTTCTTCGACGGCGGCGGTGTACGGCGAACCGTCCGCGGCAATGATCACGGAAGAGATGGACAAAAAGCCGGCGAGCGTATACGGACGAACGAAACTGATCATGGAAAATGCGATGGAGGACTATTCCCGCGCGTACGGTTTGCGTTACAAGGCGCTGCGCTATTTCAACGCCTGCGGCGCCGATCCGGCGGGCGATATCGGTGAGGATCACCAACCGGAAAGCCATCTGATTCCGCTGGTGCTGCAGACCTGTCTCGGACAGCGTGAATCGATCAAGATCTTCGGCGAAGATTATCCGACGCCGGACGGAACCTGCGTGCGCGATTACATCCATGTCAACGATCTGGCGCAGGCGCATCTGCTGGCGGTTGAAGCGCTCGAGGCTGGGCAAGGGTCGGGCGCGTACAATCTCGGTAATGGGAATGGCTTCAGCGTCCGGCAGATCATCGATGCGGCCGAAGCGGTCACTGGAATTGCGATCCGTCGCGAAGCCGCGCCGCGGCGTAGCGGCGATCCGGCGATTCTGGTCGCTGCCGCGACGAAGATCAAAGAGGAATTAGGCTGGGAGCCGCAATTTAGTGAGATCAATGAAATCATTGCCACCGCCTGGCGTTGGCACGAAAAAAATCCCCGCGGTTTTGCCGCAAAAAGGTAGGGCTTGCGATGCAACTGAGCAAACCGGTCAGCAATGAAACGTTGATCCTTGACATGATTCGGCGGCGCGGACCGATTTCGCGCGCCGATATCGCAAAGCTTACCGGTTTGACGCCGCCTACGGTCAACACGATTAGCGGACGCTTGGAAATGCTGGATTTGATCCAAACGGACCGACTCGGCGAATCGAGCGGCGGACGACGTCCCGTATTGATGAAAGTCAATCCGGCGCGGGAACAGATTGTCGTCATTCACATCCGTTCCTATAAGATGATCGGTTATGTGATCGACCCGGCGCTTGGGATTCATTACAAGCACAGCAGTAATATCCGCGGCCTGGGGCAGCAGGACGTCGTCGATCTGCTGGTCGGCATGGTAGGCGAGTGCTGCAAGGAAGCGACGCAAGAAATCGTCGCCATCGGCGTCGTTGCGCGCGGTCCGGTGCGTGCCAAGGAAGGGATTTCGGTCTTTGCGCCGAACATTGGCTGGCGCAATATGCCGCTCAAATATATCCTGGAAGAGAAGTTCCGTTTGCCGGTCTTTGTGGAAAACGATGCGAAAGCCTTGACGAACGGCGAGTATTACTATGGCGCGGCGAAAAACGCCAATAACCTGTTGCTCTTGAAAGTCGGCTATGGAATCGGCTGTGGCCTGATGTTTAACGGTAGTCTCTACCGGGGCGTGAATAACAGCGCCGGTGAAGTCGGACATATGACGCTCGATATGAACGGTCCGCGCTGCAGCTGCGGCAAACAGGGCTGTCTCGAAGCGCTGGCTTCGGAGAGCGCGTTGGTGGAATTTATGAGCGAGGCGCTGCGCGGCGGCGCAACAAGTTTGGTTTCTGAAATCCTGGAAGGCGAAATTGCGCAGTTGACAGCCGATGAAATCTACCAAGCTGCCGAAGCGGGCGATCCGTTGGCTTGCAAGATATTGAAAAAAGTAGCGCATCATTTGGGCCTAGGCATTGCGAATATGGTGAATGCGCTGAATCCGGAACTGATCGTAATCAGTGGCGGTCTGGCCGTCGCGCAAAAATTCATCGAACAGCAACTGCAGGAAACCGTGAATGAACATTCGTTCGAAAGCTGCAGCAGCGTGCTGGAGATTCGCTACTCGAACGAAACGGCAATCCATACGGCAAAGGGCATGGCGGATATGGTGCTGGCGGAGATTGCCGACTCGGCCTGGCTGAGTCAGCGCTAACGGTGGTCGTTATCATGAAACGATCCGGCCTTAAATATCGGAATCTTCCGAATGCTAGGGCGAACGGTTTGGCTCATGGTATATGATATTCCACAAAATTTGGTAAGGAGGGTTAATCTGTGAAACGGAACTGGAAAGGTATCATTCTCACCACGATGCTCGCGGGAGCATTATTCGCCGGGTGCTCAAGCTCGACGCCGGCAGCGACGGACAAGGCCAAATCGACTATCGGCGTGGCCATCTACAAGTTTGACGACACCTTTATGACGGGTGTCCGCAACGCGATCTCCAAAGCAGCCGAAGGAAAAGCCCAAGTGGATATCGTAGACAGCCAAAATGCTCAAGCGACGCAAAATGACAAAGTGGACCTCTTTATCAGCAAAAAGGTGAATGCGCTGGCCATTAATCCGGTTGACCGCGCTGCTGCCGGTGTTATCATCGACAAAGCGAAGAAAGCCAATATCCCTGTCGTCTTCTTCAATCGCGAGCCATTGGCCGAAGATATGAAGAAATGGGACAAAGTCTTTTATGTCGGAGCCAAAGCGGAAGAATCCGGCACGATTTCCGGTCAGCTGATGGTCGATTACTTCAAAGCGCATCCGGAAGCGTATCGCAGCAAGGATAACGTAGTTCACTACGTTATGCTGAAAGGCGAGCCAGGCCATCAAGATGCCGAACTGCGCACCAAATATGCGATCAAAGCAATGGAAGATGCCGGTTTGAAAGTCGTTAAAGTGGCGGAAGACACCGGTATGTGGGATCGCGTCAAAGGCCAGGAAAAAATGGCTGCCTTCTTAGCGGCTAATGGCGACAAGATCGACTGCGTATTTGCCAACAATGACGACATGGCGCTGGGCGCGATTGAAGCGTTGAAAGCCGCCGGTTACTTCAAAGACGGCAAATATATCCCGGTTGTCGGCGTGGATGCGACCGCTCCGGCGCTGAAAGCCCTGGAAGACGGCACGCTGCTCGGCACCGTGTTGAACGATGCCAACAACCAAGGCAAGGCGACGTTTGCCATTTCTAACGCACTGGCGCAAGGCTTAGTGCCGAACAAAGAAAACACCGGTTTTGAAATCATCGACGGAAAATATGTCTGGGTTCCTTATAAGAAAATCACCAAGGCGAACATGAACGAAGCCAAGTAAGGAAAAACGGCTGACGGCAGGGGCTGCGGCTCCTGCCCGCCATCCGTGCACCGAACTGCAGGGGAAAGAGAGGCGCGACAGCATGACAGACACTGGCTATATATTAGAAATGAAGAATATCTCCAAAGCGTTTCCCGGCGTCAAGGCATTGGACAATGTTTCGTTCCAACTGCGTCCTGGAACCGTTCACGCCTTGATGGGGGAAAACGGCGCTGGTAAGTCGACGCTGATGAAATGCCTGTTTGGCATCTATAAGCAGGATGCTGGAGAGATTTTCTTAAATGGCAGCAAGGTGGAAATCGACAATTCAAAAGATGCGTTGAATCATCGGATTTCAATGATCCATCAAGAATTGCACCCGGTGCCGCATCGCAACGTAATGGAAAATATTTGGCTGGGCCGCTTTCCGGTAAAAAGTTACGGCCCGCTCAAGTTGATCGACGAGAAGAAAATGCGCCAGGATACAGAGGCGCTGCTTAAGGACCTGGAAATTGACATTAAAGCGACGACGCGGGTCGGCAGTCTGTCGGTATCGAAGATTCAGTCGCTTGAAATCGCGAAAGCGGTTTCGTATAACGCGCGGGTCATCGTAATGGATGAACCGACATCTTCGCTCAGTGACGCGGAAGTCGAGCATTTGTTCCGCATCATTCGCGATCTGCAAAAACGCGGCGTGGCAATCATTTATATATCGCATAAAATGGAAGAGATTTTAAAAATATCGGACGACGTGACGATCATGCGCGACGGCAAACATATGGGAACCTGGCCGGCCGCGGAACTGACGACCGATCTGATCATTTCCCGCATGGTCGGCCGCGACATGACGCATCGCTTCCCGCCGCGCAGCAATGTGCCGGGCGACGTGGTGTTGCGCGCGGAAAAGCTGACATCCATTTACCCGAAATCGTTCCGCAATGTCAGTTTTGATTTACGCAAAGGCGAAATACTCGGCATCGGCGGCTTGGTCGGCGCGCAGCGCACCGAACTGATCGAATCGCTTTTCGGCCTGCGAGCGATGTCAGAGGGGCAGTTCTTCATTAACGGCAAAGAAGTGAAAATTAAATCGCCGGTCGATGCGAAAAAGAATAAGATGGCGCTCTTGACCGAAGAACGGCGGGTAACGGGGATCTTCCCGGTACTGTCGGTTTTGGAAAACGTGGCGATGGCCAAACAGGCCCGCTATGAGACGCCGTATTTTCTGTTGGATGACGAAAAACGACGCAAAGATGCCAGCGAAAGCATGGAAAAGCTGCGCGTGAAAACGCCGTCGATCAAGACTTTGATAAAAAATCTCTCCGGGGGCAATCAGCAAAAGGTGCTGCTGGCACGCTGGCTTTTGACGGAGCCGGAGATCCTGCTGCTCGACGAACCGACCCGCGGCATCGACGTCGGCGCGAAGTATGAAATTTATACGATCATCGCCGAACTCGCAAAACAGGGCAAGAGCATTATCATGATTTCCTCGGAAATGCCGGAACTGCTCGGCATGTCCGACCGGATCATGGTGATGAGTGAGGGTCGACTGACCGGAATCATTGAAGGGTCGGAAGCAAGTGAAGAAGCAATCATGCGCCTAGCGGCTCAGGGCATGGCGTAATAAGGAGGGTGCAATTGTGAACATAGACGGAAAAAGAATACAGGAATTTATCACGCAAAATGCCATCTATATCGTGCTGTTCGTACTGACAATCGGGATTGCTATTTATGATCCCCGTTTCTTATCGGTAACCACGATGCGCGACATTCTGCTCCAGTCCTCCACGCGGGCGATCATCGCACTGGGCGCGGCTTTCGTACTGATTACCGGCGGCGTCGACTTATCGACCGGACGCGTCGTCGGCCTGACCGCGGTCATTTCGGCTTCGATGCTGCAGGTGTCGGATTATTCGAGACTTTTTTATCCCAATATGCCGGAACTTCCGCTTTGGCTGCCGGTACTGCTGGCTGTTTTCGCGGGTCTCTTGGTCGGCGTGATCAACGGTTTGATCGTATCGCGCTTTCATGTCCCGCCATTCATTGCGACGCTGGGTACGATGGTTATTGTCTATGGCGTAAACTCGATCTACTTTGACATGAAACCAAACGAATCGCAGCCGATCGGCGGCCTGCGCCCCGACTTCACCAATCTTGGTTCCGGTGCGTTCGGCTCTGGCGACTATACCGTGCCATACATAGTCTTAATTGCACTGGCAATTTCCTATGTCGTCTGGGTTATCTTCAATAAGACGCGGCTGGGTAAGAACATGTACGCGATCGGCGGCAATGTGCAGGCCGCGGTCGTCTCAGGCATCAACGTCAGTCGCAACCTGCTCACGATTTATGCGATTGCCGGCGCGTTGTACGGTATCGCCGGAGTTCTTGAAGCGGCCCGGACCGGCGGCGCGACGAACAACTACGGCAACATGTATGAACTCGATGCGATCGCCGCCTGCGTAGTCGGCGGTGTATCGACCGCCGGCGGAATCGGGACCGTACCCGGCGTTCTGGCTGGCGTGCTGATCTTCGGCGTCATCAACTACGGTTTGACGTTCATCGGCATCAACCCCTACTGGCAGTTGATCATCAAAGGTCTGATCATCGTTATGGCGGTTGCGTTCGATATC
>NZ_JAUAOA010000002.1:300000-404261 GCF_030542965.1 Azotosporobacter soli | reverse complement strand
TGACAACTGTTATACAAAAACTCACCACTTTCTTATAATAGAGGGTGTTCAGGCCACTATACAAAGAAAGGACTGGTGAGTTTTATGGGACAAAGTTTAGCACATACAAAATGGCAGTGCAAGTACCACATAGTATTTACGCCGAAGTTTAGACGGAAAATAATCTATGGTCAATATCGTGAAAGCATAGGAGAAATATTACGAAGGCTATGCAGTTATAAGGACGTAAAAATCATAGAAGGTCATCTAATGATCGATCATGTGCATATGTTAGTATCGATACCGCCAAAATTCAGTGTTTCTGCATTTATGGGGTATCTAAAAGGAAAAAGTGCGCTAATGATATTTGAACAGCATGGTAATTTGAAATACAAATATGGGAATAGGCACTTTTGGGCAGAAGGATATTATGTTAGTACAGTAGGGCTAAATGAAGCGACGATCAAGAAGTACATTCAAGAACAAGAAAAACATGATCAAGCAATAGATAAACTGAATGTACGAGAGTACGATGACCCTTTTAAGGGTAACGTGAAGTAGTACAAACATCCCTTTAGGGATAGCAAAAGTGATTAGACCGTAGTGGCTTGAACAAAGTGAAAGCCAGCGTCTTGAGACGCCGGCTAGTAATAGAGGCTTATAGCCTCAGTGCAAACCACCCGTTAGACGGGTGGTTCTGATTGCGTTATTTAGCGTAGTTAAACGGAGTTTGCTCAGCAAATTAAACTTGATTATGATACAGTTTTATGAACTTTAGCACTATCCGCGGTGGTGGTTTTTCCAGAACGAAAGGGCTTCGTGCCAAACATGGCCGAAATAGTCTGCATCCATCATCATTCCAGACACAATGCGCCGTCCGGGCACGGTGTCTGCCCGCGGCGTCCATGCCGCGGGTGATGACGGACTTGCCTATTTCAACCTGTCTGGCATTACTCGCCCTAAAGGTTCTGTAAAAACCACCACCGCGGGGCTTGGGGAAATTGACGAAGAGCAAGACTAGAAATTTTCAGCCTTGTTTTTTATCTGCTAGAGTCGTGTAGCCGAAGATGACGTCGAATAGTTCTGCGGTGATCGAACTTTGCCGTTCCTGGTTGTAATCCTGCTGCAGCAGCTCGAGGAGTTCTTCGATGTTTTTTTCGGCGCGCTGCATCGCAGCAAGGCGGCTGATGTTTTCACTGACCAAAGCTTCGGCCGAGGCGCGGCAAAGTGTAATGAAGATATATTCCTGATAAAAGAGCGAGAAGGCCGCATCCGGCGTCTGGTTTACTTCCGGCAGCGCCTGGCTGGGCCAGGGGCGCTTTGCCAGATCGAACAACCAATGCGTGTCAAGCGGCAGCAATTGCTGACAGACCGGTTCATAGCCAATGCTGCCTTGTGGTTTATTGTGCAGAAGCAAAAGACGCGAGAAGCGTTGGGCAACGAGCGTTAACAGCAGATTGCCGATCAGGCTTGCAATGCCGGCCGCGCTGTCCGGCACACGATAGGTCTTGGTAACTGGCAGGTCATCTTGCAATTTGCCGGCGATGCGTTCGCCGATCGACCAAATGACCGGAGGCTGCTTGGCCAGCGGGAAGCGTTCGAGCAGTGCGCTGGCCAGGCGGTCGTTGTATTGTCCGACCATACCCTGATCGGAACCGAAAACAATGATCGCTGTCGCAGCATTGGAAGCTGGTTGGCGAAGCGAAATGTGAGGCGGCGATTGGCGCAAGATCGCGCTGATCCCGGCCTCGATTGTCTGGTGATAATCGGCCAGCGAATGATAGACCCGTTCGTAGATGCCGACATTGACAGCCGCCATCGTCTTCATTGTTTCGACTACGGCGTAAAGTTCGCTGGCGCTTTTTATTTTCCGTTTCATGCTTGCCAGTGTCTGCGTCATACTATCCCTCCTGAGTGGAGAGTCTTTTTGCCAAAAGTTCCAGGATGCTGTCGCGTTGCGCATCGCTCAACGGAGTTCCGGACTGAATCGCGGCACAGATTTCTTGTGGTAATGTTGGTGCAAGCGTGAGAATGTATTGTTCGCGTGAGAAAATGTCATTGAGAGGCAGTTCATCCAGTTGGCCAGAGGTAAGCGCGAGCAGCAGCAGCAACTGTTCCTCGACAGAACGCGGCTGATATTGCGGTTGCTTTAAACATTCGCGTATTCGTTGCCCGTGCGCCAGCGTCTTACGTGTTTGTTCGTCGAGTTTTGTGCCGAAGCGAGAGAACATTTCCAATTCTTCGAATTGAGAATATGCTAATTTTAGAGCGCCGGCTACGGCGCGATAGGCGCCAAGCTGCGCCTTGCCGCCGATTCGGGAAACGGATTTGCCGACGTCGATTGCCGGCAGGATGCCTTTTTGAAACAGACTGGGCGAAAGATAGACTTGACCATCGGTAATTGAAATGAGATTGGTCGGAATATAGGCGGAAATATTTTGCGCTTCGGTCTGAAGGATTGGCAACGCCGTCAAGGAGCCGCCTCCTTTGGCGGTGCGCAACCGGGTTGAACGTTCCAGCAGACGGGAGTGAATGTAGAAAATATCGCCGGGAAAAGCTTCACGGCCTGGGGGACGACGTAATAGTAAAGATATTTCGCGATAGGTTTGGGCATGATTCGTTAAATCGTCATAGATGATCAAGACATCGCGACCCTTGGCCATGAAATATTCACCGATTGAAGTTGCAGCATAAGGCGCAATGTAACGTAAACCGGGTTCATCGCCGCCCTCGGCAATGACAAGAATTGTGTAGGGGGACGCACCGTGCGTCGACAATTCGCCGATTAATTTGGCCAAAGAAGCGCCTCGCTGGCCAATGGCGCAATAAATGCAAATAACGCCGCTCTCCCGTTGATTAAGGATCGTATCAATGGCGATTGCAGTTTTTCCGGTTTGACGGTCGCCGAGGATCAGCTGACGCTGGCCGCGTCCGATCGGAATCAATGCGTCAATAACCTTGATGCCGGTTTGTAATGGAACTTTGACCGGATCACGGTCGATAATCTGCGGTGCTTCCCGTTCCAGAGGCAGACGCTGGCTGAAATGAAGCGGACCTTTACTGTCAAGCGGGATGCCGAGCGGGTTGATGACCCGGCCGAGCAAGCCTTCGCCAACCGGAACGTCGGCGACTCGCCCGGTGCGTCGTACTTCGGTGCCGGCTTTGATGGCCGAACTGCTGGTCAACAGAACAACGCCGATCTGCCGCTCGTCAATGTTGAAAACGATGCCAAGCGAACCGTCGATAAAACTGACCATTTCTTCGAGTTCCACGTCGGGCAAGCCGTCAACCCAGGCGATGCCGTTGGTCAGTTCGTTGACGATGCCGATCTGTTGCGGCAGGAGCGGGGCCTGAAAGTCGAGGCGTGCCTCGCGCAGCGCGAAGAGGCTGTTGGTTGTGAGGTTGGTTAACGTTTCATTCTCCCGTTCCATCTCTCTTCGTCCTCTCCATGATTTGTTCCATACGTTGTTGCAAAAGGGCAAGATGGTTTGCCAGACTCCAGGCAATTTTCTCGCCGCCGATCACGAGTTCGATGCCACCGAGAAGCGAAGGTTCGACTTCAAAGCGAATCGGATAGGCTGCAGGGATATCCTGACGCAAACTTTGCAATAAGCGGTTTTGCAGATCGGCAGGCAGCTCGAATGCGCTGCGCAGCAGGACCGGCTGTGAAAGTTGCGGCAACGCGGCAAGAAAACGTCCTTTTTCCTCTTTCTCCATAGCGGAAAAATTCCGCTGAAAACTGGCGGCCATGCGTTCTTCCAGCGCAGCGTCTGCAAGGTCGTGCAAAAGCAGGCTGGCAATGGCAAAAAGTTCTTCGCGGATTTGCTTTTGCAAATCCGTCAAGAAAGCTTCGCGTTCCATCGTCAGCGTACGATGCCATTCGGATTGGCGATCCTGAACTTGCTGACGGGCGTCTTTGAGCAGCGTCTGATACTCTTTTTCTGCCTGGGCTTTGGCCGCTGCGAAAAGTTCTTCCTTTTTTACCTGCAATGCTTGGAGTTCTTCTTCCAGTTCTATTTTCTTCGCATCGGCCTGACTTTTCGCATCGGATGCCGCCGCAATATTGTCGGCGATATTTTTTTCTCGCGCCGCCATTGCGTTAAGAATGGGCTGATAGAGAAAATGTTTGAGCAGCCAGATTAATATTAGAAAATTGATCATTTGGGCGATGACGGTAAACCAATCGATCAGCATGCATCATCCCCCCATTTTTGTTATGACATACTGCCAAAACGGATTGGCGAAGAGCAAAATCATCGAGATGACGAAACAGTAAATGGCCAGCGATTCGATCATCGCCAGACCGATGAAGAGCGTACGAGTTACGGTTCCCGCTTCGTCGGGCTGCTGCGCAATTGAGGCGAGCGCGCTGGCGATCGCCTTGCCCTGTCCGATCGCCGGGCCGAGACTGCCGATGCCCATCGTGATGCCGGCGGAAAGAATAGAGGCGACGGCAACCATTGCGATACTATCCATAGTTTCCCCCTCCTTGTCATTAGCCTTCCTTGCCGCTTACGGCGGCCGCAATATAGACCATGGCCAAAATCGTAAAGATATAGGCCTGAACAAAACCGGTCAATAAGCCGAGCAGCTGTACGATGATCGGAAAGAAGAGCGGTGCGATGATCAGCACGATGGCCAGGATCATCGTATCGCTTAGCATATTGCCGAATAGCCGCACCGCCAAAGCCAGCGTGCGTGATAACTCGGTGAGGATGTTAAACGGCAGCATGACCGGCGTAGGTTCAACATAATGTTTCAAATAGCTGCCAAGGCCGCGTTCGTGGATGCCGTAAGCCGGAACGGCAATAAAGATCAAAATGGCGAGCCCGGTCGTGGTGGAGAGTGAACCGGTCGGCGCTTCATAACCGGGGATGATCGTCAGCAATGCGGACAAGGCAATGAAGAGAAAGAGCGTGACCAGCAGACTTAAATAACGATCCGGTGTTGGCAGGCCGACTTCGCAGATTTGTTTGCGTACGAAGAGGATGATGGTTTCGGCCAGATTCTGCCAGGGTGCAACTTGAAGCTGGCGGGAAACATGACGGGTGATCAGCCAGGAGCTGAGCGTCAGGATGGCGCCGATCAGCCAGGTCATCACAATCGTAAGATTCAAGTTGAGAAAACCGTATTGCCAAAAGATAATCTGATCCGGCGTAAGATTCATAGCAGCCTCCTTTCCGGCTGTCCGGCAGGAGTGATGCGCAAGCGGCGCAGCACTAGATGCCGGGTGAGTAAAAAACCGAACATGTAGCTGATGATTCGCGGAAATTCCGTGGCGGTACAGAGGTACAGCGCCAGTAAAACAACGCTGCTGCGCAGGACGAAGCTTTGAAACAGAAAGAGGTGCGGCTGACGCACGGTAAGCGAACGCTTTACGGTCCACCATAAGCCGCCGAAGAAAAAAACGCCGGCCAATAGTCCGATAAGAAAAGCAAGCAATAAAGAAAGCGCTTCAGTCATGCTTATCATCTCCGTTTTGCTTGATTTTGCCGCGTTGCTTTTCGAGGATGTTCCAGGCGTTCACGCAGCCCAGACAGAGACCGGCCAAGAGCAAAGCCAAGGTCCACGGCTGTTGGCGCGGGTAGTGGTCATCGAGCCACAGGCCGAGCGCGGCGCCGAGCAGGCAGGGGAGGGCGACAGACCAACCGATGACGCCGAAGACGGAAAAGCCGAACCAAAGATGGCGGCGTTTGTCCTGCCTGGACTTTGCCTTACGTGCGGCTTGGCGTTGAATGATGCCGGGCAAGGTTTTATCGTTGCCGTCATTTTTTTTACTCATGTCTCTTCAACTCCATGAAACGGCGGATGAAGCCGCTTTCCAAACGTTGCAGTGCGCTTCTGACGCTCTGCTCATGTTCATCGACGTTTAAAAAATCGCGTCGCACCGCCTGTTCAAGTTCCTCAAATGCAACGCCGCTGACCGCGCGACGAACGGCTATGGATACTTGGGAACCGCATTTGACCAGAACTCCGGTATCAAGGGCTAAATATCGTTCGCCGTCTGCTGCGGTTTCATAAATCATGATGCCTGGCTGTAACGTGAGGACGCAGTCCAAACGGCGCGGCAACAAGCCCAGCGAACCTTGGGTTGTTTCGATGACGATGCGTAAGACATCTTCCTGCTGAAGTAAGATTTGATGCGGCAGGGTAATTTTAAGGCGCATCGCTTCGTTTTCCATCCGCCTGCTCCTTTCGTTTCGCTTCGACCTCGCCGATGGAACCGACCATATAAAAAGCGCTTTCCGGCAAATCGTCAAAAGCATCCTGCAAAATCTTCTCGCAGCCGTCGAGCGCTTCCTGCGTGCTGACCAATTTGCCTGGAATGCCGGAAAACTGTTCGGTTGTGACGAACGGCTGCGTCAGAAAACGTTCGAGTTTGCGTGCGCGGCGCACGGTGCGCTGATTCTCCTTCGAGATCTCTTCGATGCCGAGCATCGCGATGATGTCTTTCAGCTCTTCATATTCAGCCAGCGTTTTGCGGATTTCCTGAGCGAGCAGATAATGACGTTTGCCGACGATGTCGGCGGACAGCATTTTGGAATAGGATTCGAGCGGATCGATCGCGGGGAAGAGTCCTTCGCTGGCCTTCTTGCGCGACAAGACAATCGAGGCGGAAAGATGGGAAAACGTGTGAACCACGGCCGGATCGGTGAAGTCGTCGGCGGGAACATAGACCGCCTGCAGTGAGGTGATCGCGCCCGCATCGGTGGAAGCGATCCGTTCCTGGAAACGGTACAGTTCGGTGCTCAGCGTCGGCTGGTAGCCGAGACGGGACGGGATTTGGCCGAGCAGGCCGGAAACTTCGGAGCCGGCCTGGATGAAGCGGAAAATATTGTCGATCAAGAGCAGGACGTCGCGCCGTTCATCATCGCGAAAATATTCCGCCATCGTCAGTGCGGCATTGCCGACCCGAAAGCGGCAACCCGGCGGTTCATCCATTTGGCCGAAGACGAGTACGGTGTTCGGCAGTACGCCGGCATCGCGCATATCGCGGTAGAGTTCCTCGCCTTCGCGGCAGCGTTCGCCGATGCCGCAAAAAATGCTGACGCCGTGGTGCTTGCCGCGCATGTTGTGAATCATCTCCGTCAGCAGAACCGTCTTGCCGACCCCGGCGCCGCCGAACAGCCCCGCCTTGCCGCCGCGCTCGAGCGGTGCGAGGACGTCGATGACCTTGATGCCGGTTTCAAATATTTCCGACTTGGCGGAGCGTCGTAAGAGCGATGGCGCAGGCTGATGAATTGAACGCCAGCTTACGTCGTTGATTGGGCCAAGTCCGTCGATGGCTTGGCCGAAAATGTTGAACATCCGGGATAAAATATTTTTTCCGACTGGCGCCAGTAGCGGAGAGTCCGTATTTGAAACTTTCATGCCGCGGCTGAGGCCGCGCGTCGGCGTGAGCGCGATGCCGCGCAGCAGATGCGGTTCGAGATGCAGAAGGACTTCAATATAAACGGAAGCGTTATTGCCGGTGCGCAATATCGTATGAACCGGCGGTAATTGGCCGGAAAAAGAAATGTCGATGATCGTTCCCTGGATTGCCTGAACAACGCCGTCCGTTGTGCGGGAAACGGCAGCTGTTTTCATTGATCATCCCCCCTAATCGCTAACGCGGTAAATGGAAAAACCGCCAGGCTGTCTGGAACATCGGCGCAAGCCGATGGGAGCGAAACGTCACTCGCGTAGTCCAAACTGATCATGGCGGTTTTGTTATGTGATTCAGCAGAGGAACAAACCGCCGCCGTGTTAAGTATCTATTTATATCATACAATGAAAGTAAATATATGGCAATTAAATCTGCCGCCTGATAAATAAGTGACAAGAAACTGATATTTTTCTGTGAGAGTAGTTTTTCCTAAAGTTTAAAACAGGGATTAGGCCTTGAAAATGCTAGGATTGAAGGCGCTGTAATTTATCGGGAATGTTGGACTTGCTTGACAGGAGTGTCGATGGTAAACTATATGAGGGAAAGTAGCCGGTGACGGTTTATATAGTTGGAAGTGCAGGAGGAACAGGAATACGATGGAAAAACTCATTGTCCGTGGCGGAAATCCGCTCAAGGGGAGCATAAAGATCAGCGGTGCGAAGAATGCGGTGCTGCCGGTAATCGCAGCGGCGCTGCTCGGTACGACGCCGAGCACGCTGGAAGAAATTCCGGATCTCGAAGACGTCAGAACGTTTAGCGAAGTTTTGAAAATGCTGGGCGTGCCGGTCAAATACAATAAGGCGGCCCAGACCTTATACGTAGACAGCAGCAATATCACTACCTGTGAAGCGCCGTACGAATTGGTGCGCAAGATGCGCGCTTCTTTCCTGATCATGGGGCCGCTCTTGGCTCGCTACGGCAAGGCGCGTATTTCATTGCCGGGCGGCTGTGCAATCGGCAGCCGACCGATTGATCTTCACCTGAAAGGCTTTGAAGCGTTGGGAGCGACGATCGATATCGGACACGGCTATATCGATGCCAGTGCACCGAACGGTTTGGTAGGCTCACGAATCTATCTCGATTTTCCGAGCGTTGGCGCAACGGAAAACATCATGATGGCGGCGGCTTTGGCGAAGGGTAAGACGATTCTTGAAAATCCGGCGCATGAACCGGAGATCATTGATTTGGCCAATTATCTCAACGTGATGGGCGCGAACATTCGCGGCGCCGGTACGAACGTTATCCGGATCGAAGGCGTCGAGGAACTGAAGGGCGCGGAATACACGGTGATTCCGGATCGCATCGAAGCTGGGACGTACATGGTCGCGGCCGCGATGACCGGCGGCGATGTCTGGTTGGAAAATGCCTTGCCGGAGCATTTGAAGCCGGTCATTGCTAAACTGAAAGAAGCAGGCGTGGAGGTTCAGGAAGAAATCAGCGGCATACGCGTGCAAAGTCCCGGGCGGAAAAGTTTGAAAGCGTTCGACATTAAAACGTTGCCGTACCCCGGCTTTCCGACCGATATGCAGGCGCAGTTAATGGCGCTGCTTACCGTGTCGCAGGGCACCAGCGTGGTGACGGAGACCGTGTTTGAGAACCGCTTCATGCATGTCGACGAATTCAAGCGCATGGGCGCGAACATCAAGATCGACGGGCGCAGCGCCGTCGTGGAAGGCGCAACGGAGCTGACCGGCTGTGAAGTAAAAGCGACCGACCTGCGTGCGGGCGCGGCGTTGGTGCTGGCCGGGTTGGTTGCTGACGGCGAGACGGAGATCAGCTATATCCATCATATCGATCGCGGTTATGACGGGCTGGTCGACAAATTGCGCGGCGTCGGCGCCGACATCCGTCGCGTCGGTTCGAAGTAAGGTTAATGTAAGCCTAAGCCACGAAGGTCGTATCGACCTTCGTGGCTTTTCTAATGCTTAGATTGTGATCAATGGAAGACAAAAGACGAAGCGATACGAGCGTCTGTGCGGAGACAAAAGATTTTCAGCACGAAGCTGCGAAGCGGAAAAGAAAGAGGGGAAGAGGGAACGCAAGCAAATGAAATCCTGCCGATCTTTGCTTTTCTTCCCCTCTTCGTTTTAAAACCTCGCCGTTATCCTAAAGGATTGCTGCAGCGGTTTTTCGTAGTTTTATGCTAGATAAGTTTTTTAAGCGTGCAACGGGCAGGATTTTGCTTTATAGTGTAGAAAGAGTGCAAGTAATATGTGTAGCGTTTTTTAATAGGGAAAGGGGCATAAAGCAAACATGTTTGGAATGGCGATGGATATCGGGGTTGATTTGGGAACAGCGAATGTGCTGGTATATATAAAAGGAAAAGGGATCGTGCTAAGGGAACCGTCGGTTGTCGCAATCGACAGGGATACCAACAAAGTCTTGGCAATCGGCGAAGAAGCGCGACGGATGCTAGGGCGTACGCCGGGCAACATCGTTGCGATCCGGCCGTTGCGCGAAGGCGTCATCGCCGATTATGACAGCACCGAACGGATGCTGCGCCATTTCATAAATAAAGTCGCCGGCAAGAGCATGCTCTTTAAACCGCGCATCATGGTTTGCATTCCGTCCGGCGTGACCACCGTGGAAAAAAGAGCCGTTCTCGAAGCGGCGCTGCAGGCAGGAGCGCGCAAGACGTATCTGATCGAAGAACCGCTCGCGGCTGCGCTGGGCGCGGGACTCGTGATTTCTGAACCATGCGGTTCGATGGTTGTCGATATCGGCGGCGGCACGACCGATGTTGCGGTGCTCAGTCTCGGCGGCATTGTTTGCAGTGAATCCCTGCGCATTGGCGGTGATAAATTTGATGAAGCGTTGGTTCGTTACGTGAAAAAAGAATACAACATCATGATCGGCGAGCGAACCGCAGAAGAAATCAAGGTCAACATCGCGACGGCGTTTCCATCCGGCAAGATGGAGACGATGGAGATTCGCGGGCGCGACCTGCTGTCTGGTTTACCGAAGACGGTCAAGATCTCTTCGGCCGAGACCTGGGAAGCACTCAGCGAACCGGTATCGTTGATCGTACAGCGCGTGAAGTCGGTACTCGAGAATACGCCGCCCGAATTGTCGGCGGATATTATGGATCGCGGCATCGTGATGACCGGCGGCGGCTCGCTGCTGCATGGTTTGGATCGACTGATCCGCGAAGAAACCGGAATCCCGACGTATCTGGCGGATGATCCCCTGTCGTGCGTAGCGCTCGGCACCGGAAAAGCGCTCGATGCGCTGGAAAATTTGGAAGATAGTTTGACGACGCTGAAAAAAGGCGGCATCATGCAAGGGTAGAAGAAAGGAGTGAGACGATGATTCGCGGAATTTATACTTCGGCTTCGGGGATGCTGGCGGAAACGGCGCGAACCGATGTGATTTCGAACAATTTGGCCAATGTCAACACAACGGGCTATAAGCGGGACGTTACAATCAACAAGGATTTTGCCAGTTTATTGATGGAACGAATCAATGACGGCCCGGTGACGCCGATCGGCGGCATGGGCGTCGGTACGATGGTTGACGAGATAGCCACAATCCAGGATCAGGGTGCGTTCAAGGTGACCGGCAATCCGCTGGATGTGGCGATAAAGGGCAAGGGCTTTTTTGTCATCCAGACGCCGGCCGGTGAACGCTATACGCGAAACGGCTCTTTTCAGCGCAGTGCACAAGGCGAATTGGTGACCTCCGAAGGCTACCGCGTGCTGGGGCAAGGCGGTCCGATTCAGCTTGGCGACACGGAGAAGGTCAATATCAGCAGCGATGGACGGGTGCAATTGCAACAGCCCGGGCAGATCGAAGCGGTTGAAATCGGTCAATTGCGCATCGTTGAGTTTGCCGATGAAAAACAGCTGCTAAAAGAAGGCGATTCCATGTTCAAGGCTGCGCCGAACGCGCGTCCGCAAGCGTCGACGACGATGGTGGAGCAAAGTGCGTTGGAAATGGCGAATACGAACGCGGTAACGGAAATGATCAACCTGATCGCGGCATTCCGTTCGTATGAGATCAACAGCAAGGCCGTGCAGACGCATGATACGCTGATGGGCCGCGCGGTTAACGATGTGGGCAAGTTAGGCTAGTTTTTTTAACCAAGCGCTTAATATCGAACGTGTTTTTGACGATAAATCTGAAAGAGGGGCTGGACCGCATGCGGAAGCCCTGCGGATGGTTGCTGATTGCAGCCGCCGAGATGAAGTGGGGAGGTAACTAAATTATGATGCGAGCTCTGTGGACAGCAGGTTCGGGCATGGTGGCCCAACAAGCCAATGTCGACGTAATTTCGAATAACCTGGCTAACGTGAATACGACCGGTTTCAAGAAAAGCCGTGCGGAATTTGAAGATTTGATGTACCAAACGATTCGGGCGGCCGGTTCGACGACCGGTCCGGACAGTCAGCTGCCGGCTGGCGTTCAGATGGGACATGGCGCAAAACTCGTCGCCACGACGAAGATGTATACGCAAGGTTCGTTCCAGGCGACTGGCAATGAACTCGATATGACGATTGCCGGCGACGGTTTCTTCCAAATCACGATGCCGGACGGCACGCTGGCGTATACAAGAAACGGCGCGTTTCAGCGCGATTCGCAAGGACGTATTGTGACGAGCGAAGGCTATCCGATCGAACCGGCGATCACGATTCCGAGCACGGCGACAGCCGTCATGGTTTCGAAAGACGGACGCATCTCGGCGACGATTCCGGGTCAGAGCACGCCGCAGGATTTAGGGCAGCTGCAATTGGCTCGCTTTGTCAATCCGGCCGGTTTATCCGCGCTCGGCAGCAGCCTTTTGGTGCCGACCGCAGCCTCCGGCGACGCGGTTGTCACGAATCCGACCGTAGACGGCGCGGGCGGTATTGAACAGAAGTATTTGGAAATGTCGAATGTCCAGGTTGTCGATGAAATGGTTAACATGATCGTCGCACAACGGGCCTATGAGATGAATTCCAAAGCGGTAACGACGGCCGATTCGATGCTGGAGATCGCCGCGCAGCTGAAACGGTAAGATTGGGTTGAAGACAGCATGTTGAAGCGCAGCATCTTGTTGGCAATTGCATACTGGATGATCATGACAGGGGCGGTTTGTGCGGCCGGCGTAACCATTACGGTCGCCGGACAGGCAAAGATAGACGGCCCCTTTGTCTTATTGGGAAATCTGGCCGATATCCAAGGTGTCGACAATCAGCGGACCAGATACTGGCGCGAGATACAATTGGCTCCTGCGCCGCCGCTGGGAAGCAGTCAGGTTTGGTCGCGCGAGTATTTGGCGACTCGGTTAGCGGCCAGCGGCGTCGATTTTGAAAATGCCGCATGGCAGATTCCGGATTCGATTACGCTTGTCTCCGTCGCACAGACCGTGCGCGGTAGCTTGATTCAAGAGCGAGCCGTTGCGGCGGTGAAGAGCCAAATCAGCAGCGCCGCTGCAGGAGATGAAATTGAAGTCGCTGTGGTGGGCGAAGTCGGCGATTTGCTGGCGCCGCCCGGCGATGTCGAGATCCGTATTGAGCTGTCGGCACCGCTGCATTATAATGGCGTCAATGCCGTGCGCGCTGTCGTCTGGATCAATGGACAGCCGACGGTAATTAAAACGTATGTCAAAATGGAAATACGCCTGTTCCGGCCGATCGTTGTCGCGAATCGCGTGATCATGGCCGGGCAGGTGATTCGTCCCGAGGATCTTCGCTTGGAGCGGACCGATGTCGGACGGATGAACGGCTACTATCTGGACAGCAGCAAGTTTGAGGGCTTGGCCGCCAAACGGATTATCAACCCGGGCACGGTGATGACGACGAATCTGCTGGAAAAACCGCTGCTCGTGCGGCGCGGCAGTCCGGTCAACATCGTTGCCCGCGTGGCCGGAATGGAAATTGTGACGGCAGGACAGGCGGCGCAGGATGGCCGGGTAGGCCAACTGATCCGGGTAATGAATATGAATTCGAAGAAACTCGTTACCGGCCGGGTCATTGACGCCAATACCGTTCAGGTGATCACGCCGGGCAGCAGCCAACGGCAAGCAGGGGAAGGTGATTAGATGAAAACGACCCATCGATACAAAAACTTGGCAGCTATAATGGCAGTCGTTTGGCTGCTGGGCATAGCGGCGCCGGTCGCGGCAGAATCACTGTGGAACGAACAATCGCCGGCGGCGAATATGTATAGCGACCGAAAAGCGCGGACAGTAGGCGATATCCTGACCATTTTGATCAGCGAAACCAGTACCGCGACGCGGACCGGCAAGACCAGCAATTCAAAGAGTGCATCGGCTAATATGAGCGCCAGCACCGGCTTGTTCAGCCAATTGTTCCGTTTCTTCAAACTGGATTCTTCGGCCAGCGCGAAAAACGCTGATAGCGTGGCAACCAACGGGACGGTCAGCAACAGCAACACCGTGACGGCCAGGATGACTGCGCAGGTCGTCGAAGTGAAGCCGAACGGCAATCTGGTGATTGCCGGCAGCCAGACGGTGGCGCAGGGCGGCGAGGAACAAAAGATCACCGTTAACGGAATCGTGCGCACCGAAGATATCTCCGGTGATAATACCGTATATTCGTATAATGTGGCGAATGCGCAGATTCATATTGACGGTAAAGGCCCGATTGCGGCGAAGCAGAAGCAGGGCATCATCACGCAGCTGCTTAATTTCTTCTTTTAAATGTAGGAGGGACTATGAACAGACAGATACGTTTACTGAGCCTGGTGTTGCTCGCTTTATTTGCGCTCAGTGCCGTCGTTCAGGCCGGAGCGAACAGCCGGATTAAGGACGTCGCCAAGGTGCAGGGCGTGCGCGCCAATCAACTGGTCGGTTATGGCCTGGTTGTCGGTCTGACCGGAACGGGCGACTCGAATAAGATCCTGCAGACGCTGCAATCCACCGCCAGCATGATGAAGACGTTTGGCGTGACGATCAGCGCGGCGCAGTTACAATCGAAAAACGTCGCGGCGGTCATGGTCACGGCGCAGTTGCCGCCGTTTTTAAAACCGGGTGACACGATTGATATTAACGTCGCTTCGATGGGCGACGCGAAAAGCCTGCAGGGCGGCGTGCTGATTCAGACGCCGCTGCGCGGAGCGAATGGTCAGACGTATGCGGTGGCGCAGGGTCCTGTTTCGATTGGCGGCTTCGCCGCCGGCGGCGGCGGCAGCAGCCAGCAGAAGAATTTTCTAACGGTCGGAACGACGCCGAACGGCGCGATGGTCGAACGGGAAGTACCGATGCAGATGGCGGACAACGGCATGGTGCGTCTGGCGCTCAATCAGCCTGATTTTACTACTGCGAGCCGGATTGCCGATGCGGTTAACCGTCGCTTCGGCGGCATTGCGAATGCAAAAGACCCTGGTACGGTCGAAATGTATGTGCCGGGTGAATATGGCGGCAATGCAGTCGGATTCATCGCGGCAATGGAAGATATCTATATCACGACCGATGCAGCGGCGAAGGTCGTGATTAACGAACGGACGGGCACCGTGGTCATGGGATCGAACGTTTCGATCGATCAGGTTGCGGTGGCGCAGGGCGGCCTAAGCGTAAAAATCGCCAAGGATACGACCGTGTCGCAGCCGAATCCGTTTTCGAACGGCAATACGGCGGTCACCAGCAATACCAATGTGACGGTGGATGAACCGAAGGCCAACGTGCTGGTGCTGCCGTCAACTTCCAACGTGGGCGATGTTGTAAATGCACTCAATGCCATCGGCGCGACGCCGCGCGATATCATTGCCATTTTGCAGGCGATGAAAGCAGCCGGTGCGCTGCATGCCGACCTGCAGATCATATAGTCCGGGAGGAATAAGAGATGGAAATCAGACGAATGTCCGGTATGGATGCGGCTTCGGTACAGATGGTTGCCGAACAGCAGGCCAAAGGCAATTTTGCCAAGGAACTGGCGGCGGCCGGCGAGAAGCTGAAGACCGATAAAGATGACGTAAAGCTGCGCCAGACCTGCCAGGAATTGGAGTCGGTCTTTATCAACCTGATGTTGACGGAAATGCGTAAGACGGTGCCGAAAGAGGACATGATCAATACGCGAAATCAAGAACTGTTCCAGTCGATGATGGACGTCGAGACGACACGGAACATGTCTAAGGCAGGCGGAATCGGTCTGGCGGACATGATGTACCGCCAACTTTCGCAACCGGCGGCTGACCCGTTTGCGCAGGCGGCAAACGCGAAGAAAACAAGCAAATAAAAAGGATAAGAAGGCACGAAGCAGAATGCCCGCTTTTAATGCGTCGGCTCTCTTTGTGCCTTTTGGCTATGGGCGGCAAAGCGGAGGGCAAGCGCATTAAAAAGGCCACTCGCTGCAACGCCTGCAAAGGAGGAGCAAAATGAAAAAACGGTACCTGCTGCTGGGTGTTTTGATGTTTTTAATCGTGAGTCAGGTTGCGACAGCATTTGCGGCGACTGTTTCAACGATTCAAAAGGTGCGCTATAGTCAGAGTGCGGAGCGGATCCGTTTGGTATTCGACGTCAATACACTGCCAGAATATGATGCGGCGTTTCAGGAGAGTCCGGCGCAAATTCAGCTGGATTTTTCCAATACATTGAGCAAAGTTGGTGCGGCGCAGCTTAAATATAATGACACGCTGCTGGACAGCATTCAATTCCGTCCGGGCGCGAATAATGCGTTGAAAGTACTGATCAACTTGAAGGCGACCGCGACGTACCAGGTCTTCACGCTCAGCAATCCGAACCGTCTGATTCTCGACATCAAGCGCGAAACGCAAGCGCCTGTAAACGAAGAAACGCCTGCCGAGGCAGAACCTGCACTGGGAGTGAAGTACCGATTGCTGCAGCGCAGCGGTGATGCGGGCCCCATTGCGGCACATATCCTGGAAATCGATCCGCTGAAGGGCTACGGCATCAAACCGGCGCTGGGCAACGGTCAGAATATGGGGGTAGCAACGCTTTCCGATATGACGGATAAGAGCCGCTCGGTCGGCGGCGTCAATGCATCCTATTTTTCGCCGGAAGGCGAGATCTATGGACTGTTAAAGATTGACGGAACAATCGTCAGCGTACCGGACACGGTGCGTACGGCGGCGGCGATCATGCCGGACGGTAAAGTGCTTATCGATCAGGTTGAGTATAACGGCACGGTCACGTTGCCGGATAGTCGAAGCATTGCGATCAGCGGCGTCAATTGCGAACGCAATGAAGATACGCTGATCGTCTATAATAAATATTATGCCGGCAGCACGAAAACCAATCCGTATGGGACGGAATACCGGATTACCGGCAATAAAGTGACCGCGATCAGTAAGGGGAACTCGACGCTCGGCGGCGACAGCATCGTCCTGTCAAGTCATGGCAATGCGGAGAAAGCATTGGCGGGTTTGAAGGTTGGTGATACGGTCAAAATCAACCAATCGATGGGAGCGCCATGGGATAAGGCGGCCTATATTGCCGGCGCCGGCCCGATGCTGGTAAAAGACGGCGGCGTCTATCTGACGACGAAGGCGGAGAACTTTGGCGCGGACGTTGCGGGCGGACGCGCGCCGCGTACGGCGCTTGGCGTAACGAAGGACGGACACGTCTTACTGGTTGTGGTCGACGGACGCCAAACGCACAGCGTAGGCATGACGCTTTTAGAACTGGCGCTTTTCATGCAGGAAATCGGTGCGCAGGATGCGATGAATTTTGACGGCGGCGGCTCATCGGAAATGGTGATGAACGGACGTATCGTGAATAAACCGTCGGATGGCCGGGAACGTCGCGTCGGTGATGCATTAGTAGTCGTACCGCTAAAAATGATGTATAATCAAGGTAAGCCATAAAGTCAGAAATAAATCGTTAAAATAGAAAAAGGAGGCGTCAGCTACTATGAAGAAAATGCGAACGAAGATCCTAGCGGCAGTCCTGTTGGCGCTGCTTGGTGCGACTGCTTTAGCGGGCATCGTAATGGCAGGCGGCATGGCCGACCAGCGCAGTGCGTTGGCGGGAACCGTACTGGCCGATCAGCTGGCGGTTGTCGGACAGACGGTACACGAAGGCGATGTACTGGTCAAGGTACAGACGATCAGCGGTGCGGTACCGGCGGCAAGAGCCAGTGCGAACGGCACCGTCCGGCAAGTCCTGGTCAGCCCGGGCGGACATGTAGCGGCCGGGCAAGTCGTTGTGAAATTGGAAGTCCAGTAGTGATTGAAAGAATAGGATAAGACACAGGGATGAGGCAAAGGTCAACGGCTAAGCGCCTCGCTCTGTGTCTTCTTTTAACGTTAAAATAAACCCGTAAAGGAAAGGAAGATGAGCTTGAATCGTATGATGAGGATGCACAACCTGTGCAAGAAAATCTGTTTGCCGCTTTTGCTGCTTTGCCTGATGTGTTTGGCAAACGAAGCGCAGGCAGCGGCTTCGTTCATGCCGGTGGAGGATATCAAAATCGGTATGACCGGCATCGGACGAACCGTAGTCGAGGGGACGAAGATTGAAGAATTTGGCGTTGAAGTGTTGGGCGTACTAAAAAACAAAGGACCGGTAGGCGATTTGATCTTAGTGCGCACGTCGGGCAACGTCATTGAGCGTACCGACGGCATCGCGCAGGGCATGAGCGGCAGTCCGGTCTATATTGACGGACGCCTGGTCGGCGCGATTGCTTACGGCTGGTCACTGACCGATCACCGGGTTGGCATGGTGACGCCGATTGGCGATATGGTCAATTTGTGGGAACTGCCGGATGGGAGAAACAGCCAGGTGGCGTCAGGCATACAGCCGCTTGCGACGCCGCTGATGGTATCCGGTTTTGGCAAACCGGCGCTGGAGATGTTAAAGCAGAAATTGCAGCCGTACAATCTGGTGCCGTATGCGACGGGCGAGGCTCCGGAGGGCGTCAGCTTTGCGCCGCTGGAACCGGGCAGCGCGATCGGCGTACAGCTGGTGCGCGGGGATGCAAGCGTTGGCGCGTTGGGCACGGTCACCTATGTTGAAGGCGACAAGGTGGTGGCGTTTGGCCATCCCTTTCTCAAAAAAGGAAACATCGGTTATTTTATGACTAATGCCTATATGTTCACGACGGTGAAAAGCCTGGAAAGTTCCTTTAAAGTAGGGGCAACTGGCGAAACTCTTGGCATTATTAACCAGGACCGCGGCGCCGCCGTTGCAGGGCAGCAAGGTCGCTATCCGAACATCGTGCCGCTGCGCATCCAGGTGAGCGATCTGGGCACGGGCCGCAGCCAGGATGCGGCGGTTCAGGTCGTACGCGATGAAGAAATTGGACCAATCCTGGCTACCGCGACGACGTTCAACGTCATCGACAAGGCGATGGATCGCACCGGGCCGGGGACGGCTAAGGTGTCTTTCCGGATCAGCAGCGCGGATCTGCCGGGCGGTGAATTGAAACGGGAAAATATGTTTTATAGCCCGGCCAGCATTAGTGAAAGTGCAGTCGGCGAATTTTTCGAAGCGGTCAACATGCTGGCTGCCAATCAATATCAAAAAGTCAATATCATGAATATCGACGTCAGCGTCAAGGTGGAAGAAGAACGGCGGACGGCGACGATCGTCGAGGCGAAAGCGAAGCAGACGAACGTCAAACCGGGGCAAAAGGTCGATCTGGAGGTCAAGTTGAAGCCGTTCCGCGGTGAAGCGTTTGTGCAGCAGGTCACGTTTGACGTGCCCAAGACGCAAGCCGAAGGACCGCTGATGCTGGAGGTGCGCGGCGGCGGCATCATACCGCTCCAGCAATTGCTGAAAAAGACGGGGTTGGAAGAAGAGCTGCAGATGCTCGGTTATAAGCGCAATAAGAACAAGACGTTGGGCGACGAAGTAAAAAGCTTCGCCGAGCGCGATCACAACAACGACGTGGTGGTTGAGATCATGGAAATGGAGCCGATGGAGGGGCAGGGGCCAAGCGGTCCTAAACCGAATGCGGCGATGATCGGCGAAGACAGCGCCGCGCTGCAGAGCGGCGCGAAGAACAATAATCCGGAAGCCGACAAAGGCAACGCCAATGCCGCGGCAAGCAGCAAGGACAAGCTGAAGAAGACAGCGCCGAAGGCAAAGTCGCATACGTCCACAGAGTACATCATTGACGGCGATTCGCAGGTCACGCTGAACGTGAAAGGATAATTTGAAAAGCAGTTGCGATAAAAGCAACTGCTTTTTTATGTGGGAAAAGCACAAGGAGCGTTTTAAGCGTTGCTTTTCGCGGCAAAAGAAAAAAGATTTGCCGGGGTAAAGTGAGGAAAAATTGCGTACTGAGAAGGGAAGCGAACTTTTATAGGGAATATCTTTATAATATTATCTCTGCTGCGAAGACGGAATAAGAAGCAGAGCTTTTTCAAGCATTCGATGCAAAAGGAGGAGTGGCATGCTTATCGTCGAAAAAATCGGGCAGTCGGTGCTGCAGCGCCTGGAAACCGGCGGACGCGTGATGCTGCTGTTTCTCGATACGCTGTATCATGTGCCGCAGCGCCCCAAACTACGGCATGTGTTGAATCAGATGGCGCATTTGGGCGTCGACTCCCTGCCGATCATTTTATTGACGATTCTCTTTACTGGCATGGTTATGACGGTGCAGACCGCGCATGAATTCATCAAATACGGTGCGCAGTCATCGGTCGGCGGTATGACCGCGATTTCGATGGCGCGCGAACTGGCGCCTGTCTTAAGCGGCGTCGTGCTGGCCGGTAGAGTCGGCGCAGCGATTGCGGCGGAGCTTGGTTCGATGAAGGTCACCGAACAAATCGACGCACTGCGCGTGATGGCGGTCAATCCTGTGCAATATTTAGTGGTGCCGCGTTTTTTAGCCTGTGTATTCATGGCGCCGATCCTGGTCGTTTTTGCCAATGTCATCGGCGTCAGCGGCGGTTATCTGGTCGCGGTCTATTATGCCGATATCAGTCCGTTCACCTATTTGCATTCGATCCAGGTCTTTGCGGTGGTCAACGATATTACCGGCGGTTTGATCAAGTCGATGTTCTTCGGCGGCATCGTTGCCATTATTGGCTGTTATAAAGGACTCGACGCCAAAGAGGGCGCGGAAGGCGTCGGCAATGCGACGACCGGCGCTGTCGTGACGTCGATGATTTTGATTTTTATCAGCAATTATTTTCTGTCCTTGTTGTTGTATCGCTAAGTGCAGGTTGCAGAAGGAGGTGCTATACGTTTGATTCGTTTGGAACATGTGAATATGGATTTTGAAAGGCGACGCATTTTGAGCGATATTAATCTGAAGATCGAGCAGGGCGAAACGATGGTTATTATCGGACCGAGCGGCTCCGGAAAAAGTACGCTGCTGCGCCTGATTATCGGTCTGATGCGTCCGACCTCCGGCGCGATCTGGCTGCAGGAAAAGGAAATCACCGCGTTGTCGGAAGATCAGATGAACCTTCTGCGCTTGAAGATGGGGATGGTATTTCAATATTCGGCGCTCTTCGATTCAATGAGCGTAGGCGAAAATGTGGCGTTTGGCCTGCGTGAACATACGCAGATGAATGAAGCCGAGATCAGCCGGATCGTAGCGCGCAATTTGCGTATGGTCGGTCTCGACGGCAAACAAGACGCGATGCCGAATGAGTTGTCCGGCGGCATGAAAAAAAGAGTCAGCCTGGCCAGGGCGGTAGCAAATCGACCAGACATTCTGCTCTATGACGAACCGACGGCGGGGCTGGATCCGATCATGTCGGGGACGATCGACCGCTTGATCATCGGCACGAAACGCTTGTTTGGCGTGACTTCGGTGGTTGTGACGCACCATATGAGCAGTGCGTTCGCGATTGCCGACCGGATTGCGATGATCCACGATGGACAGATTTTGCAGGTCGGCAGCGTCGAAGAAATCAAAAACTCGGAAAATCCTCTGGTGCAGCAATTCATTCAGGGGTTGAAATCACCGGAAGTCTATATACGCAGGAGGGCCGGACGATGAAATGGACAACGGAAGCCAAGGTGGGAACAGTGACATTGCTGGGAGTTGTTCTGCTGGCTTATATGATCATACATTTAGGCGGCTTTTCCTGGGGTGAAAAAGGCTACCCGCTGCAGGTCCGCTTTACGCAGGTCAGCGGTCTGAAAGAAGGCAATGCGGTTCGTTATGCCGGTGTCGACGTCGGCCTGATCAAACGGGTCGAAGTGCAAGCCGACGGCGTAATGGTGACGATGGGCATCCAGCACGGCATCAAGATTCCGGCGGGCGCTAAGTTCACGATCGGTGCGGACGGTCTGCTCGGCGAAAAATTCATCAATATCCTGCCGCCGCCGCAGGTGGTCGGCTATCTGACTCCCGGCAGCGTGGTCGTGGGACAGGATCATCAGGGGATTGAAGAACTGGTCTCCTCGGCCGATAAGGTACTCAAGGATGCCAGGGAGTTGATCCGTTCATTGAATGACATCGTTGGCGATGAAGCATTCAAGCAGGCGCTCAAGGAAACGGCGTTCAACGCGCGCGACTTGACAGCCAATCTAAATGCGATGAGCGCCAGTCTGGCCCGGATGGCGCAGAATAATGAAGGCGACGTCACGCTTATCGTACGCAACCTGCGGGCGATGTCCGAAGGCTTGAACAGCGTCGCGGCCAAAGTCGATCGAATGGTCTCCGACGTCGACAACAACGGACAGACGGCCAAAGATTTGCGTGAGACGATTCACAATCTGCAGCGTACCAGTGTGCGGGTGGAAAAGATGGCCGAATCGCTTGAAGGGATCGTGACCGATCCGGAAACGGCGAAAAATATCAAGGAGACGTTACGCAACGCCAGACAGGCAAGCGAAAAAGCGAACAAACTGCTGACCAAGGTGGAAAATATTAAAGTGCAACCTGGCGTCGAAGTGTTGTATAATCAAGAAAGCGGTAAATACAGCGCCGACCTCGACGTAAAGATCAACACGTCGGCTGAAAATTTCGCGGTGCTTGGCGCCAGCAATATTGGCCAGGGGACAAAAGGAAATTTTCAATTGGGCAAGGAAAATGACAAGATGGCGGCACGGGCCGGCATTATCGACAGCCAGCTTGGCGTCGGCGTAGATGCGAAACTCGGGCCGATGCGCCTGTCGGTCGATGCCTATGATCCGAATGACATCCGGCTGAAATTGCGCGCGCAGTACAAAATCGGAGAAAACACCTACCTGGTCGGCGAACGCGATGCCGCTAATAAGTCGGACAAACGCGCTGATTTCATCGGCGTACGGCAAAATTTTTAGCGTCGTTATTTGACAGAGATTCATGAGATGAATATAATGGGAAAAGTAAAATGACTATTTAGTCAAGGAGGTTTATTGATGACAATACAACGAAAATGGCGGCGTGGCTGGAATATGTTGCTGGTCGGCATTCTATTGGCTGGGCAGACCAGTCTGGTTCAGGCGGCGCCTACGGAATTGACGCTCGAAGACAGCGTGCGACTCGCGCTGCAGAATAATCCGACGGTTAAGATAGCTGTTCAGGACAAAGCGTCGGCGCAATACGGCATTAAGATCGCGGAAGGGGCGCTCCTGCCTTCGGTCGGCTATACGCATACGGCGGCGCATGGCAACAGTCTTACGACGAGCGGCAATGTGACCAATAAATTTGACAATAAGCTTTCACTCGGTTGGAACGTCTATACGTTTGGACAAAAAGAGGGTTTAGTCGGCGCTGCACGGGCCAACTATAGTTCGGCGGATTTTGGCGTGGCCAAGGCGATGCAGCAGATCAAACTGGATGCGACAAACGGCTACTACGGAATTTTGCAGGCGCGCAATCTGTTGCAAGTCGCGCAGGAATCGGTCGATCAGCTGACCGCTCATCTAAAGAATGTTCAGGCGCAGTACGGAGTTGGAACGGTTGCCAAGTCTGATGTGCTGCGCTCGGAAGTGGAATTGGCCAATGCGCAGCAAAGTCTGATCAAAGCGCAGAACACCTATGACCTGTCGATTTCCACGCTGAACAACGTGATTGGGTTGCCGCTTGGCACGGAACTGTCGGTCAAAGAGGAATTGCAGTATCTTCCTTATGAGAAGACGCTCGATACCTGCATCGACTATTCTCTGAAGAACCGTCCGGAAGTGATCCAGGCCGCTTTTGGCGTAGAGGCCGCGAAGGAAAACAAAAGGGCAGCGGAGGGCGGACATCTGCCGACAATCGCCGTCTTTGGCACGCAGGATTGGAATAACAAGGATTTTCCGGGCAGTGGAAATAGCAATTGGTCTGTCGGGGCAACGTTGAATTGGAACGCCTTTGATTCCGGCGTCACGAATGCGAATATCGGCAAAGCGCAGCAGGCGTTTGACAAGACGTTGCAGCTGGAGCAACAGACAAAAGATTCGGTACAGCTTGAAGTGCGTCAGAACTTTCTCGGTCTGCGCGAAGCGGAAAAGCGGATCGATACCAGTAAAGTAGCGGTTACTAAAGCGGAAGAAGACTTTAAGATCGCGCAAGTCCGCTATATGGCCGGCGTCGGAACGAATATCGACGTCATTGATGCACAGGTTGCACTGACGCAGGCGAAGACGAACTACTACCAGGCGCTTTATGATTACAACACGAGCCGTGCCAAATTGGAAAAAGCGATGGGCATTGCGGTAAACTAAGCAATCGGTGAAAAGCTGCGGAGAAATCCGCGGCTTTTTCTTTTATCCTGCAATTCTTACGGCTTTATGAACATTCGAGCTCTATGGCAGGAAAGGGTTCCTTCGCGTAGAATATGATACCTGATACCCTTCAGGAGGAAACCGATGAAAAACAGATGGAAATGGTTGCTGCTGAGCTTCAGTTTGCTCATAATCGGCGCAGCGCTTTTATCGGGAAAAGCGTTGATTGCCGAATTAAAAGAACAACTGCCGGCCCGTCTGAGTGAGGAACTCGGCATGTCGGTGACGATCGGGAGGATGGAAGCAACCTCCTTTAATAGCCTTGCCGCCAATGACGTAACTGTTTTGGACGGCGACGCAAAATTGCTGACGGTTCCCCAGTTGAAGGTGAGTGTAAATCCGCTGCGCATCTTGCAGGGAAAACCTGCGTTGGCGATGGTGAGCAGCGTCGTGCTTGAAAAACCGAGCCTTTGGCTGCGCCAGAAACAGGACGGCACGTGGAATATTGATAAGTTGTTGCAGAAAGAGCGTGCGGAAAAATCAAGTTTTTCCGGCGTCGTGCAAATAAATCTGGCGGAGATCGAAGTGCAGAGTCAGGGCCGGATTTGGATGCTTGACGAGTTGAACGGTACGGCAGATTGCGCGGACCTCCCGGCGCTGCAGCTTGATTTTAACGGCAAAGTATCCGGGCAAGATGTGAGGCTTAGCGGGCGTTATCACTCTTCGGGGCGAAGCGGTATGACGCTCACGGCGAAGCGGCTTGATCTGGCAGAGTATGCTCCTTTCTATCCGCGTCAGTATGACGTAGCGAGCGTTAACGGACAGGTTGAAGATTTGGTGCTGACACTCAACGGGAACAAAGGTCACTGGACATTTGCCGGTGAAACGGCTGTCAAAGAAGGGGCGGCGACGTTTGGCGAGTGGTCTGTTTCAGAAGTTGCCGGACGCGTCATCTTCAGCGAACACAGCCTTTATGCCGTGGCGGCGGGCAAGGTCATGGAACAGGCGGTAAAGCTGAATGGACAGGCGGACTGGTCGACAGGCGCACCGCGCTTGAACGGTACGCTTACGCTAAAGCAGGCGGATATAAGCCGTTTCTGGGCGGCTTGCCCGGTTACGGGGCTTGTCGATGCCGACCTAACGATCGCAGGCGCATACGATCAGCCGGTGGTCAGCGGCGAACTTCGCGCGGCGCAATTGAACTGGCAGCAGTATCAGGCGGAGAAGGTAAAGATCAGCGCCGTCTTTGCGGAGGGAAAACTGACGCTTTCGCAGGCGGAGGCGGAGATGCTCGGCGGCGCGGCGTCGCTGAGCGGTACGCTCGACAGCAAGACGCAGCGTTATGCGCTTTCCTTGCGGGCGAAGGATATCTCTCTGCAGGGGATCCGAATCGACGCGCTGCAGTCTTCGTTTCAGGGCAATAGTGATGACGTTGAAGTGGACGCGTTGGCGCTGCAGATCGGCGAAGGCAGCGTGACCGGGCAGGGACGGATTTCTCGGCAGAATATCGATATGGCGCTAGCGGGAAACCAGTTGCCGCTTGAGCGATTTACCCCGGAAATCAGCGGCAACGGGACGTTCAGCGGCCGCTTGAGCGGTCGTCTGCCGGAATGGCAGTTGACGGGAACGGCCGCACTGCACGACGGTACGGCGCTTAAGCAGCCGTATCAATTGGCGACGGGCGGACTGCGCCTTGATGCGCAGGGCGTGACTCTTGATAACTGGCTGCTACGTGACAAGACAGCGGAACACCGAGTTGACGGACGAATCAGCTACGCGGCCGATGGGCCGTTGAATTTACGCGTTGTCAGCCGACAGGCAAGAGCGGAAAATGTGGTGAAGTTTTTATTGCCGGGCGAAGAAATCACCGGCAATATTGATAATGAGATCGTTTTGCACGGCAGTCGTGCGAGACCCGACGGCAGTGGCCACGTCAAGCTGAGTGACGGTAGTTTTCGCGGTCGCCTGGTGGCACGTGCGGAAGGGGATTATTCAATTAGCGGTCAGGAGCTGCAACTGAAAGGCGTCGAAATCGACTCGTTGAACACCCGGATCCGGGTCAGCGGTCAGACGACGCGCGGCGCAGAGCTTAATCTGGCGGTAGCGGCGGATAATCTTGATTTTGCCCGTCTGCCGTTTCAATATCCGTATCCGGTGAGCGGCATTGGAACCTGCAGTGGAACGCTGACAGGGACTGCAGCGCAACCAATATTTGCTGGAGAATTTCAAACCGAGCGATTGCAGCTGGACAAAGAAACAATCCAGAATATACGCGGCAAGATGAAATTTGTTGATGATGAACTGGATATTACAGATGCTTCGTTTCAACAGGGCGAAGGCCAGGGCGTATTTACCGGAGGAATCGATTTTAAAGATCAGAGCGTTTTTGGCAGCTTACAGTTGAAAAATTTGACACTGGAACGAATTATGCCGATTTTTCAATTGTCGAACCGCGATTTGCGAGGTAAGCTTTCCGGTGAGATTCGTGTCGCAGGTCATGCCAAACAACCGGATGTCTGGGTGGACGGTCAGTTAACAAACGGCAGCATTCGAAATTATCCGTTGGAGAGCGTGGACTTGAATCTGGCGTTAGAAAACAATGTCTTGAAAATCAACCAATTAACAGCACATCAAGGAAATGGGACGCTTGTAGCGCAAGGAACCGCTGCGATTGATGGCCCTTTGAATCTTGAAATTGGCGGGCAAGGAATTGATGCAGGGATCATAACGGCGCTATTGGGAAGCGATTGGGATTTGAAAGGAAAGCTGCAATTTGCGGCGCAGGTTAATGGTACGACGCAAGAACCACAGGCAGCGATGTCGGTTGAAATTAATGACGGCGGCGTCAAAGAAGCCACTTTTGATTCGCTGTATGGATTGTTGATTTTGGAAAAAGGCAATATCCAAGTGAATCAGGTTTTGCTGCGCAAAGGAATTTACCGGGCCAGCGCCTACGGCAATATCCCGTTGGCGGCATTGACGCCGAAAGGCCGTAGCGGCACTGATAATGGATCTGAAATGGATTTGCGTTGCCGACTCGACAATGCTAATCTTAGTATTCTGCCGCTGCTTGTGCCCAAGGTAGTGGAATGGGGTGATGGTGCGACGCAGGGAGAAATTGCGATCACAGGAACGTTGCATGCGCCAAAGATGAATGGTGCCATAAGCGTAAACGGTGGAAAACTTAAATTTGCCGGTTTTAAGGATCCGCTGGAAAATATTATAATGAACGTTACTGTCGCTGACGATGTGGTCAAGGTGAATCAACTTAGTGCGAAACTGGGAACGGGAACAATCGCGTTGGATGGAAGTCTGCGCTGGCAGGACTGGCATTGGCGCGATTATGACCTGGCATTAAAGCTAAATGCGCCGCTGATTCGTCATGCGTACTTCACCGGACCCGTGCGCGGCGAATTGACGCTGCGCCCCGGACAAAACGGCATACCGCTTTTGGCGGGGGATTTGATCTTTGAGCAGGACACGATCACCGTTCCGGGCGTACCGGAATTCGGCGCCAGTAATCTTGACCTGGGCCTCGACCTGAATATCGCGGTCGGCAACCGGGTCAGGGCATACCATCCACTCTTCTATGACATCCTGGCGCGCGGGAGACTTCATTTTGGCGGAACGCTGAAAGAGCCTTCTTCGAGCGGGCGGGTGCGCGTGATGAACGGCACGATCAATTATCTGAGCACCACTTTCAAAATTTTTGAAGGGTCGGTCGACTTCAACCGTCCGTTCGCGTTCGAACCGACGATTCGCTTAGCGGCGCAGGCGAAATTGCCGCAACTGGCGGTCGATCTTACGGTGAATGGGCCGGTCAGCGCACTTGATTTCAAGCTGACGTCGGAACCGGCGCTAAGCCAGGCGCAAATTATGGCGGTGCTGAATGCGGGAGGCCGCACGGGTGACGTACGTGATCGAAGCGGCTTCGATGAAGTTTCAGGTTTGTTGAACGCGGGACTGCAGGCCAAATTTCTTGGCCAGCTGGAAGGAAATGTCCGAAATGCATTCGGCCTTGATCAATTTCGCATCAACCAGGGCGCAAAAGGTGAAATTTTGCGCAAGACTTATTTTGAAAAAGAAGGTACAACGACCGATAATCGCGAAGTATACAATTTGCAACTGGGTAAATACATCAATGACCGACTGTTCGTGAGTTATAATATGGCGATCGGCTATTCGGCATATGAAGCGGCGCTGCGCTATGACCTGACGCGACGGATCAGCGTCATCGCGGCAACGGATGATCAAAAGCGCAAGTGGCTTGGTTTTGAAGCCAGGTTCAAGTTTTGAGGCGGGAGAAGAATATGAAGCGAAGTCAGTATCTGAAAGAATTGAATAGCATCAAGCTGCTTGAATTTGAAGAAGAACGCCTTCTTTGGCACCGTTATAAGGAAGAGGGTGACCAGGCTGCGCGCGCAGAGATCGTTGAACGTTATCAGCCGCTGGTTTTTAAGGCGCTCAGCAAATGGAACTTGGCGGAAGAAGTCTGGTTTGATACGGTGCAGGAGGGGACGCTTGGCTTACTGGAAGCGGTCGACGGCTATAACCATCTGCGCGGTGTTGCCTTCAGCCTGTATGCGATTCATCGCATCCGCGGTCGCATGATCGATTTCCTTAAGGATGAAGATCAGGAGCAAGTCATTTCGGCGGATGAACTGCAAATGCAGGGCTATAATCTGTTGGATCGTCTGGTTGATGCGGAGCCTGCGATTGCGGTACAGGCGGAAGCGAATTTTCTCGCGCTTCAACTGCAAGAAGCGGTGGCACGCCTACCGGCCAAAGAGCAGGCGGTGCTGAGCGGCGTCTATCTCGAAGATCGCATGCCGCAGGAAATGGCGGATTTGCTCGAAGTCAGCCTGTCGCATGTCTACCGCCTGCAAAAGCAGGGCGTGCGCAGAGTACGCGGCATGCTGTCGCGTCTGATGCAACATTGGTGAAAGAAGTAAAGTAAGCTTGAATTTTAAAGGATTTGAGAGGAATAAAGCGTTTGTAGCGAATAATCGTTGACCATCCGCTGCGAAAAAAGAACTGCCATGACTGAATGTAATAACATCGGGGTGAAGATATGGCGGATTTCAAACAAGGCCTGCAGGCGGCCCAGCGTTGGCTGCACCGGGCAGAAGATGAATGGGATCAAAAAAACGGTGTCAGAGCGAAAATGCACCTGATGCTGGCGGAGGCGGAACTGAAGCGTGTCAGTGGCCGGAGGGCAGGAAGAGCGTTGCCCGGCTGGGGCGGACGCGTTGCGGCGCTGATTACGCTGTTGATTATTGGCGGCTATGGCTGGTGGTCCTTCGCGGAACACGGCAAAGAAACGCATGCCGTCTTGCCCGCTCCGGCGGCTGCTCAAGCAGAGAGCGCGACGGCTGTGCCGCTGCCGGACCCTGTCTTGACGACGGTGGTGCAGGCAGAGTCGAAAGCGGTCGTCAGCGCAGTACAGCCGCTGCCGGCCGTGAGCGTGAAGCCGGAAGCGCCGGCGGAGGCAATGGAGACGAGAGACGTCGTTTCTGCCGATGAAATGCAAAAATTAGTTCGCTCGGCTGGAAAGTCGCTGCGCAGTCAGACAAAGAACACGAAAGAATAGATGGATTAGGACGAGGAGGACATGCATGAAAAAGAGGAAACAATATCGGTGGCGGCCCGCTTATTTGGCAATGGGGATGGCGGTGGCGCTGGGCACGATAGGACAGGTCGGTTATGCGGCGACGCCGGAACAGGGAGCGGCGGAAGCGGTAGCGACCCCTACGACGGAGAGCACGGTGCAGGCGGCACCAATCAATATCACCGGGAAAAAGATGACGTCCGTGACGGTCGAAGGCAATATGTCGGTATCGAGCGACACGATCATGCATGCGATACGATTGAAGGTCGGCGAAGCACTGACTGCCGATCGCGTCAAGCAGGATATGCAGTCGATTTATGACTTGGGTTACTTTTTTGACGTGACCGCCGATTTTAAAGAGGTGCCGGAAGGAATCCAGGTTGTCTACCGGGTAATGGAAAACCCTGTTTTGAAACAAGTCGTCATCAAAGGAAACACGGTCGTGACGACGTCGCGCTTGGAAAGCCAAGTCACCGTTCCGGTCGGAGCGGTGCTGAATTCGAAGACGTGGGCGGGAAATGCGAAGGCGATCGAAGAGGTGTATCGCAGCGCTGGCTATATCATGGCGAAGATCAGCGACGTCAATATGGCGAAAGACGGTACCTTGACCGTCACGATCAATGAAGGACTGCTGGAAGAATTGACGGTTAAGGGCAATGAGAAAACGAAGAAGCACGTCATTACCCGCGAGATAAAGAATAAAGTCGGCAAACCGTTCAATTCAAAAGAAGCCAAGCGTAGCATGGAGAAAATCTACAATCTCGGCTTCTTTGAAGATGTGAATATGAAGCTGATTCCGGGACGCGAGCCGAATGCGGTTGTTATGGAGACGACGGTCGTCGAACAAAAGACAGGCACGTTCACGATCGGCGCCGGTTACAGCAGTTCTGACGGCATGGTCGGCATCATTGAGCTTGGTGACAAGAATTTCCGCGGTACCGGCGACAGCGTCAAGATCCACAAGGAAATCGGCGGTTATTCAAATAGCGGCGCCAATTACGAATTCAGTTACACGCATCCGTGGATGGACAAGAAGGAAACATCACTCAGTTTCAGTATTTATGACATGACGAACCGTTATGACGATTACAACGACAATGGCGACTTCCGCTCCACCTATGATCGGCAGCGTAAGGGCTGGGACATCACGCTGGGACGTCCGGTCAACGAATACACCCGCTATTATGTGACGCTGAAAAGCCGCAAGGACATCTACAACAAGTATGTGTCGGGTGAGAATTATCTCGATGGCACGGCGGCGCATCAGCAATATTTGAAGGATAACTTCGGCACCACGCGCAGCGTGATTTTGAGCCGCGTCTTTGATACGCGTGACAACGTGTTCAATGCGACGACCGGTTCGATGTTGACGACGAATGTCGAGATCGCCGGCAAGGGTTTGGGCGGCAACTTTAATTTCAATAAGTTCAGCTTAGAAGGCCGCAAATATTATGATGTCGGCAGCGACCACATCATTGCGGTACGCGGCATGCTCGGCTACGCGACCGGATCGATGCCGGACAGCCAGCGCTTTGCGCTTGGCGGCGAGAGTCTGCGCGCCTATAAGGATGATGAATTCAAAGGCAACAAGATGTTTGCCGCGACAATCGAATACCGGATGCCGCTGATGAAGAAAATTCATGGCGTCGTCTTTGCCGAGGCCGGCAATGCATGGACTGGTGAAGGCTATCAGTTGACGGATCTGAAGACCGCAATCGGCTGCGGTATCCGGATGAATACGATGCTGGGGCCGATCAAGCTTGACTATGGCTGGGGCAGCAAGGGCGGTCGGGCGACATTTGGCTTTGGCGGACAATTTTAGGCGAACGGTTGAAAAGCCAGGCCACGGCCTGGCTTTTGACTGGCCGCAGATGGAGGCGGCAGCGTGACTAAACGGCTGATGGTGCTCTTGCTCTTGCTAATGTTTGGCTGTCCAACGGTGCAGGGACAAAGCATTGAGAGAGTTGAGAATATTCAAGTGGCGGTGACATCTGCCAATCCGTTGGCGACGGCGCTGCAAGCGCGGCTGGAAAACAGCTTGGCTACCGTGACGCGACAAATGCTGAGTGGCAAGAATGTTGAAGAAATCAGGCAACGGCAAGGACAGTATGAACGTGTCTTGCAGGAAGTCTTTACGCGCGTCCTCTTCGGTTATGAAGTCGAGCGGGTTGAGCTTGTACCTGGACGTCAGATGCAGGTCAGAATGCAGGTCACACCGTGGGGCGATCTCGTCGAACAAGTTGATGTGCAATTCGATTACGGCAACCTGCCGCAAGAACTGCAACCTTTGCTGGAGAAAGATTTGGCGGGACTGACGGAAGGCATGCGTAATCTGTTTGTCGGTCTGCCTGTCGACAGCGAAGACTGGGCGATCGGAGTTGCGAAGACGGAGCTGAGGGATCGTGCGGCGCTGCAATTGCCGGAATATACGCTGGGAGTAGAACTTGCGTCAGGAACGCATAGCGTCGTCAAAATAACGTTGGTTCCCAATGGTCAATTGGTGCAGGATAGCCGCATCAGTATCCGTTCGCCCAATCTGCCGAATTTGCTGCTGCTCGATTTGAAACCGGTACTGGCGCAGGAAATTACGAGTTGGCGCAACTTGCCGGTGGGCTGGGTTGCGCGGCACCGCGATTATTTTGTCCAGCGACTGTTGAAAAAAGCGGAGCAGGCGCCGCTGACAAAGCGTTATAATCTGCAGTATCAGATCGAACTTCAGCCAGGCAGTCTGGTCGATGTTTATTTGACGGCAAAAACGGACGGCTACAAGATTAATGCTGAAGGCTACCTCGATATGGGACGCAAAGAGAACAACACATCGGCGCGTCTTCATGCCGGACGAATGATGAACAAACAAGAGGAATTGTTTGGCGAAGTTGATTTTTATCCGACTACGTTCACTTGGAAATTCAGCGGCGGCGTCAGCCATCACTTTGGCCGGGAAACGGATATTGGTTTTCAATATCTGCTTTCCGACAGGCAGGGGAAATGGTGGCTGCGGCAAAATCTGAGCGATAGTTGGCAACTGCGTTTAGAGCGCTACCCTAAGAACAGCGATTATGAAATGGGATTGCGCTACCGGCTGCATGAATTTTTGAGTGTAGAATATGTGTTCACGAAGCAGGAAAATTGGCTCAGGCTGATTGGCGTCTTATAAAAGCCTTGAATTGCCAAAACACGCCTGCTATAATGGAAAAAGAAATTTGGTTAGGGAAAGAAGGAGTTTTCAACATGATGAAAATTGATAAGAAGCAAGTTAAAATGGTGTCGTTAGCGGTAGCGATGTTTTTTGTTTTAGGCATTGTCGGCTTGGCCCTCTCGCAAAGCGGAACAGGTTATGCAGCAGCAGCCGGTAGTAATTCCAGCGTTGGCGTAGTCAACTACCAAATGCTGGTGCAGCAGCATCCGGATATGGCTAAAGCAGACGAAGCAATGAAAGCCGAAGTTGAGCAAGCGAAAAAAGATTTTGAAGCAAAAAGCGCTGCGATGAACGACAAAGAAAAACAAGAATACTATCAACAGATTCAACAGCGGTTGCAAGCAAAACACCAGGAACTCGTAGCGCCGGTATATGACAAGATCGATGGCGCGATCAAAGCCGTTTCCGATGCGAAGGGCCTGACTGTGGTTGTTGATAAAAGCAATGTCATTTACGGCGGCCAAGATATCACCGAAGAAGTGCTGAAAAAGATCACAGGTAAATAAAAAGCCTGCACAGAAGAAGCAGATGTAGGGCCGGGCGGTGAAAGACCAGCCCGGTCTCTTTTCTAGACTGCCGTTGCTAAAGGAGGAGAGGAACATCGCGATAAGACGAATTTTTCATTGCTTATTATTGCTAATGCTATCGCTTCTTCTTTTGGCCGGCTGTGGTGGAAAGCAGGAAAAACCATCGCCGCCTGCGATCGGGGTTGCCGATTTAGCGGCGTTGATGCAGGCACATCCTCTTTATGAAAGCTATGCGAAGAAAAAACAAGTGCTGGAGGGCCGACGCTGGATGGCGCAAGCGCTTGGCGACCTGCCTCCTGCTCTGGCCGAGGCTCCGCCGCGTGCAACGTCTTTGCCTGATGGCAGCGGCGAAGCCAAAGCAGCGCTCTTGGCAGCGGACTGGCAGCGCAAAATCGAAGACAGAAGACGCCACCTTTCCGTGCAGGGTGAAAGCGAAGCCAAAGCATATCAGGCGGAGCTGGATAAAGAGATGGAAGCACGTTTCTTTAATCTGACGCTGCGGGCAAATACGCTTGCGCTTAGCGCCGAAGAAGCGGCGGCGAATGAGCAGGCCGTAAATGCGCTGAAACAGGAGCGCGCCGTTAAATTAAAGGCACGTGAACAGACGCTGCAAAATAAGATGGTCGCTGAATTGGCGACGCTGGAACGACAGGCGAGGCAGGAAATCGACGCATCATACCGGCAGAACGATAGGATGAATACGAGCCAGCCCCAGACGCTGCCCGAGGCCGCTTCTAAAGAAACAAGTAGCCCTGCGCTGCAAGAATTGAGCGCACTAGAGAAAGAACTGAGCGATCTTGAAAACCGGATGCGGCGAGAGATTGAGACGGCGACGGCAAAGGCGGCAGAGAAGCAGAACATTACTGTCGTGTTTAATCAGAGTTTTATTGGCGTTAATGTTAGCGCGCTTGATATGACGGACAGCATAATAGCCGAAATGGCAAAACAATAAGGGAGGCATTCAAATGAAACGGATCGGTTTGGTAGTATTGATGGTATTGGTAATGGGATTATTGGGCGGTTGCAGCGGCGCGGCGACGGTCGGCGTCGTTGACATGAACAAGGTCATGACGGACAGCCCTAAGGTCAAGGATTTGCAGGAACAATTGAAAACGAAGGGGACAGCGCTGGAAGAAGGGTTGAATAAAGAGAAAGCCAGCTTGAGCCCGGAAGAATTTCAAAAACGTCAGGAACAGGCATATGGAGAATTTGTCAAACTGCAGCAGGATGTAAAAGGCCAATTTGACACCAGCTTGAACAAGGCGATGGAAGAAGTGGCGAAAGATAAGAAACTGGGTGTGATCCTGCATAAAGGCGGCGTTGCTACCGGCGGCGTCGACGTAACCGACGAAGTATTGAAAAAACTGCAATAACCAGGGGGAACCAAGGTGGAAAAGACATTACGCGAGATCGCTCAATTGGTAGACGGCGAGCTGCTCGGTGATTACGGCGATCTTGTCATAAGCGGCGCGACGAATATTGCCGATGCCGGTGCAGGCGACATCACGTTCGCCGTTGCACCGCATCTGGATAAGGCGGCGCAGTCGGACGCATTAGCAGTGCTCGTAGCCTCCGACGTCAGCGACTTTGCCAAGCCTGCCATTCGCGTCGCCAACCCGCGTCTGGCGTTTACGGCTCTGCTGAAGGTTTTTACGCCGCCAGTCATAGTTGAGAGAGGAATCCATGCAACGGCCGTGGTTGACCCGACCGCTCTGCTCGGCGAAAATGTCGCCGTGATGGCGCATGCCGTTATCGATGCCGGCGCGTGCGTCGGCAGCAATACGGTGATTTATCCCGGCTGCTATCTGGGCCGTGACGTGGTTGTCGGAACGGACTGCCTTTTGCATCCTAACGTGACGGTTCTCCATCAATGCCGAATTGGCGATCGGGTCGTGATTCACAGCGGTGCGGTGATCGGCAGTGACGGCTTTGGTTTTGTCACGGTCGGCGGCAAGCATGAAAAAGTGCCGCAGGTTGGCAATGTAGTTTTGGCGGACGATGTTGAAATCGGCGCGAATACGACGCTTGACAGAGCCACTACCGGCAGTACAGTCGTCGGACGCGGTTCGAAGATTGACAACCTGGTGCATTTGGCCCACAATGTAGTCATTGGCGAAGATTGTTTCCTTGTGGCGCAGACCGGAATCGCGGGCAGCGCTAAGATCGGCAATCATGTGACCTTTGCCGGGCAGGCGGGCAGCGCCGGTCATCTGACAATCGGAGACAATTGCGTGTTTGCCGCCCGTTCGGCGCCGATCAGCGATATTCCGTCTGGTTCGTTTTGTGCCGGTTTTCCAGCCAGGCCCCATAAAGAATGGCTGCGTTCGGAAGCGGCCGTGAAGCGGTTGCCGGATACGCTGCGCAAGCTAAAAGATTTGGAAGCCAGATTAGCGGCGTTGGAAGAAAGAAAATGAATAACAAGTAAGGCCAACCTACGGTTGGCCTTACTTTAATAAAAAGAGTCTGCTAAAAAAGCGTCAGCTGCGCGGGAGAAGAGGCTTGGTTTGACAGCTGAAATTTTTTTAACGAACTCCGCTTAAATTTTAGCAAGACCAACGAAAATAGTGTTTTATAAAGGAGCAACGATGAAGTATAAAGCAATTCTATGCGGCGCAATGATCGCTTGCTGCTTTTGGTCGGCGAGCGGCGAAACCGCTCCGACGCTGCACGGTGATACCGGCCTCTTGGAATCGCCTTCGGCCGATGTCCTGGCAAGTGGGAAAGGCGATCTGGGCATTTGGCAGGGTGATGGCTGGCGCAGACAGAGCGTGGCAGTCGGCTTGCCCGGCGGCTGGGAAATGGCGCATGGCTGGCGTTTTGCGCAGGGACAGGCAACGCAGGAAGAAAGCAGTGTGAAATTATCGTTGCAGCCGGAAACCGTCTTGACGCCGGGGCTGGCGATCGGCGCCGAAAGCGGCGGATCGCTCTATGGCGTTGCCAGCAAATTTCTCCCAGGCGGTTATCGCCTGCACCTTGGCGTGGGCAGCGGCCGTTTTGACGGCGTCTTTGGCGGCATCGAAAAAGTGCTTAACCCGCCGCACTTTAGTAAAGGCAAGACGTCAAACTCTCAGCCGACGCTCCGCGCGGTTGCGGATTTTGACGGTCATGGCCTTCAGTACGGTCTGCGAGCCGCCTGGCAAAATGGCTGGCAAAGTCAAATTGCTTATGGGCATGACCGCTGGTACGGCGGCGTTACTTTGAATTGGTAGGATGGGGGGATGGCTGTGTTATATTGGCTTGTGAAAGGAATCAGTGCGTTTACGAATGCATGGCCGCTTGGAATACGAATGGGAATGGGACGGCTGATCGGCCGCCTTTGCCTGCGCCTGATACCTGGTTGGCGAAAACGAATGGCGCTGGAAAACATTGGACGGAGCCTAAATCTGGATGAACGGGCGGCAGAGAAGGTGTATGAAGAAAGTACGATTCGTTTCGGCCCGATGTTTTTAGAAATGCTCGAATTGCCGGGTTTGAAACGCGAGGTTGTCGATGAACGACTGACCTTCGAAGGCGAAGAACATTTGCAGGCGGCGCTGCAGGCGGGACAAGGCTGCGTGCTGGCGACGGCGCACAGCGGTAACTGGGAATTGCTCGGTGCGGCGCTGGCGTTGCACGGCTTTCCGCTCGTGGCCGTGGTGCAAAAACAAACGAACGGCGATATGGATCGCTTCATTAACGAATATCGCACGCGCGCTGGCATGCATGTCACGTATAAGACGGGCGTGCGGGACATGGTCCGTTTGTTGGGCGAAGGCAAAATCATAGGCCTCTTGATGGATCAGGATTCCGGTAGGATAGAAAACCCTGTAACGTTTTTTGGCCGCGTCGTACCCGCACCGCCCGGTGCGGCCGCGTTAGCAAGAATGAAAAAGACGCCGATCGTACCGGCGTTCATCGTCGACAAGGGAAACGGATGCCATCATGTCATCATTCATCCGCCGCTGATGCCGCAGTGGTCGGAAGAACGTGAAACGGACATTCAGCGTGTGACGCAAGAATTGACGCAAATCATCGAAACGCATATCCGAGCGTACCCGCAGGACTGGTTCTGGCTGCATAATCGCTGGAAGCACGAAATAATGCAGTAAAAAAGATTGCGCGGCGGCAGGGAATTGTATAGAATGATAAAGGTTACTACCGCAGGAGGATTCCCATGCAGCAAACAATAGCGAATCACATTTCTTATACAGGCATTGGCTTGCATTCGGGGCAGCCGGTGACCATTGAACTGCATCCCGCGCCGGAAGATACGGGGATCGTATTTTGCCGCACGGATTTGTCGAACGCGCCCTGCGTTGCGGCGGGCGCTGCACAAGTGACTGATACGATGCGGGCAACGACACTGGAAGACGGAACCGCTAAGGTTTTTACCGTAGAACATTTGTTGGCCGCGCTGCGCGTATTCGGCATCGATAATTGCCGTGTCGATATTTCGTCGCCGGAACCGCCGGTTGCCGACGGCAGTGCCATTGTTTTCTGGCAGCTGCTGGAGCGAGCAGGAAGCAGGGAACAAAAGAAACGCCGCTTGGTGCGCCGTGTGGCCAAAGAATATATCGTGCGCGATGCGGATAAGTTTATCGCGATACTCCCCTATGACGGGCTGCGCATTAGTTTCACTTCGGTGAATCCGCATCCGTTTTTGGGTGTGCAATATTTTGACTGCATCATTACGCCGGAAAGCTTTGTCGCGGAGATTGCGCAGGCAAGGACGATTGGTTTTTTGCATGAGATCGAAGCGCTGCAGGCGCAGGGACTGGCGTTGGGCGGCAGTCTGGAAAATGCCGTCGTGTACGATCAAAACGGTTCGGTGAATGAACCGCGCTTTACCGATGAATTGGTGCGCCACAAGGTGCTCGACGTCATCGGAGATCTGGCTCTGGCCGGTATTGTGCGCGGCCATGTCATCGCGGTCAAGTCGAGCCACGCGTTAAACACGGCGTTGGCTAAGCAATTGCTGGACATTGAACAGGAAGAAGAATAAACGAAAGACAGGAGTGAGGCCAATGTTGTCAGTAACAGAAATTCAAGAAATACTCCCCCACCGCTATCCTTTTTTGCTGGTGGATCGAATTGTTGAACTGGAACCGCTCAAGCGGGCGGTTGGCATAAAGAACGTCACTGCGAATGAACAATTTTTCCAAGGGCATTTTCCCGGACACCCGGTCATGCCGGGCGTACTGCTGCTCGAAGCGATGGCGCAGGTTGGCGGCGTCGCGATGCTGTATCCGGATGAAAATCGCGGCAAACTGGCTTTGTTTGCCGGCATTGATAATGCGAAGTTTCGTCGTCCTGTCGTGCCTGGCGACCAGGTGCGCATGGTAGCGGAAGTGACCAAACTGAAAGGCGCAATCGGAAAAGTGTTTGCGCAGGCCTTCGTAGAAGATCAATTGGCTGCCCAAGGTGAGTTTTTGTTCGCTTTGGCGACAAAAAAAGAGTAAATAGGCGGATTGTTGCTTTAAAATTAAGAAAAGCAGAGTTATTGTGATGAGAAGCGAATTTTTGACGCAATTTATCTTGTCAGAGTTAGACTATATAGTCGGACTATAATAGGTAGATGTGAATAGATATGTAGTATGAGGAGATGAAGAGCAGATGAAACCGGAAAAGGTTGTGGTAACTCTGCGTAAGATACATGAGACGGCAGTAATTCATCCGGGCGCCCGTTTGGGGAAAGATGTTGAAATCGGACCGTACGCAGTGATTGGTGAAAATGTCGTGATTGGTGATGAAACAAAGATCAGCGCACATGTCGTGATCGAAGGCTGGACCAGTATCGGCAAAAATTGTGTGATCTATCCGGGTGCCACGATTGGCGCGGATCCGCAGGATTTGAAATTCGCCGGCGAAAAGAGCTATGTTTTTATCGGCGATCATACCAAGATTAGAGAGTGCGCCACCGTGAACCGGGCGACCGGCGAAGGCGAAGAGACCCGCATCGGTTCTCACTGCCTGATGATGGCCTATACGCATGTGGCGCACAATTGCGTTGTCGGCAACCATGTCATCATGTCCAACGCGGCGACGCTGGCGGGGCATGTTGTATTGGAAGACCGCGCGGTTATCGGCGGTTTGGCCGGCGTGCATCAGTTCGTTAAAATTGGTCGCAACGCGATGATTGGCGGAGCGTCCAAAGTGGTTCAAGATGTGCCGCCGTTTATCATTGTTGATGGTCGTCCGGCAAGAGTCGCTGGACTGAATAACGTTGGCATGTCGCGCTCCGGCATGAATGAGGCGGCGCGTCGCAGCATGAAGAAAGCCTACCGGATTTTGTACCGTTCCGGCCTCAGACTGCAGGAAGCGATCGCGATGATGGAACAGGAACTGGATTCTTGCGAGGAAGTGGAACATTTTTTACGTTTTTTACGCAACGCGGAGCGGGGGATTTGTCGCGGCCGCAGAGACGGTGAAGAATAAGGAGACTGCTGAATGCTAAACATAGGATTATTGGCCGGAGTCGGTCGACTGCCGGTTGAATTTACCAAGGCGGCGCAGGGGATGGGAGCGAAGGTCGTTGCGGTCGGCGTCGTGCCGGGCGTGGATGCGGAACTGGCGCAAGCGGCGCATGCGTTTGCGGCAATCGGCGTCGGACAGCTGCGCCAGATTATTGATTATCTGAAGCTGAACCAGGTCACGCAAGTGACGATGCTGGGTAAAGTCACGAAGGAATTGATGTTTTCCGGCGGCGTGGCGCTGGATCAGGAGATGCAGGCATTGCTTGCCCTGCTGCCCGATCATAATGACGATACGATCATGTTGGGCTTTGTGAAACGACTGGCGATGGAAGGGATTGGCGTTCTTGACCAAACGGCGCTGCTTAAGCCGTTGATGCCCGAAGCGGGCGTATTGACCGAGCGTCAGCCGAGCAAAGTAGAACGGGCCGATATGACTTATGGTTTTCGTATGGCCAAGGCGATTGGCGGACTCGACATCGGACAGACTGTTGTCGTCAAGGACGCGGCAGTCTTAGCGGTGGAAGCGATTGAAGGAACCGATGCCTGTATCCGGCGCGGCGGTAGTCTGGGCCGCGGTGAGGTGACGGTCGTCAAGGTGGCGAAGCCTCAGCAGGACAATCGGTTCGACATACCGGCAATCGGTCCGGCGACGCTAAAGGCGATGATCGAAGCGGGCGCTAAGAGCTTGGCAATGGAGGCCGGACATACCCTGTTGGTAGACCGGTCTACAGTACTGAGGCTGGCGGCGGAAAATGATATAACGATTGTTGCGATGAATGAGCAATAACAAGACGGCAGGTTGCAAACCTGCCTTCTGTTTCTTCTAGAGGGAGAACGGCTCATGGCAGGACGGGCGGGGCGGCTTTGAGCTTCGGGCTCCGAGTCACGAGCCAATAGCCGTTCTGCTAACAGCCAACAAAAAGAGGTGAAATCGATGAAAATAATGATCTCGGTCGGTGAAGCGTCAGGTGACTTGCATGGCGCCAGCGTAGCGGCCGCGCTGAAAGAACTGCAGCCGACAGCCGAATTGTTCGGCATGGGCGGAAGCGCGATGGCGCAGGCTGGCGTTGAAATTTTATATGACATCGCGGAGCTTGGCGTTATGGGCCTGGTAGAAGTGCTGCGTAATCTGCCGAAACTGTTTCGCGTGCGCGATCTTTTGAAACAGGCGATGCAGAAACGGCGACCGGATGTATTGGTCGTCATCGATTATCCCGGTTTTAACGTGCGCTTGGCGAAGATTGCCAAAAAGCTTGGCATTCCGGTTGTTTTCTACATCAGCCCATCGGTGTGGGCCTGGGGCGCCGGTCGAGCGAAAGAAGTTGCGGAAGTGGCGTCGCGCGTTGCGGCGATTTTTCCTTTTGAAGCGGAGGCTTATCGCAAGGCGGGTGCGAAGGTGACCTTTGTCGGTCATCCGCTGCTTGATATTGTAAAAGCGGAGCAGAGTCGTGCAGAGTTGCGCGCCGCATATGGCGTTGGCGATCAGGAAGAGGCTATTTTATTATTGCCCGGCAGCCGCAAGCAGGAAATTGAAAAGCTTTTGCCGTCGATGTTGCAAGCCGCCGAAGAGCTGCAGCGGCGACGCGGGAATTGCCGCTTCTTTTTGCCGGTGGCGACGACGATTCCGCGCGCCATGATTGAACGACAATTGCAAGAACATCGTCTTGCCGTGACTTTGACAGACGGGCGTACTTATGATTTAATGAAGATGGCCGATGCTGCGGTTGCGGCTTCGGGAACGGTTACATTGGAAGCGGCGCTGCTTGGTTTGCCGTGTGTTGTGATCTATAAGATGGCGGCCATCACGTATTGGTTGGGGAAACGCCTGGTGCGAATTCCCCATATTAGTCTGCCTAATATTGTGGCCGGGCGCAAAGTGATCCCGGAATTATTGCAGGAACAGGTTTGCGGACCCGTTATTGCGCAGGAAATAGGCGCCATGCTGGAACCGGAAAACCGGCAACGCTTGGCGCAGGATATGGCCGACGTCAGGCGTAGGCTGGGCGAACCGGGCGCCGTCAGGCGCGTGGCGGAGGAAATAGTAGCAGTGGCCGAAGGCCGCTGATGGAGGATCGATATGGCAACCTATCTGCGTTTATTGGCATATATTAGACCGTATTATTTGCGTTTGGCCGTTGCCATCGTTTGCATCATCATGGCCGCCGGAGCGAATCTCTATGTTCCCTGGATTTTGAAGGATGTTATTGACAAGGTTTTGGTCAGTAAGGATATGAGTACGTTAAATACGATTGCGATCGGCATTATCGTAGTCTTTTTCTTTCGCGGCATTTTCTTTTACGGACAGACCTATCTGATGTCCTACATTGGTCAAAAAGTGATTATTGATCTACGGGAAAAGTTATATCGTCACTTGCAAAGTTTGTCGTTGTCTTTTTATGAACAACGCCAGACTGGAGAATTGATGAGCTACGTGACGAACGATGTGGCTGCGGTACAGGGCGGCATTGTCGACAACATGATCGAGTTGGTTACCGAGGGTTCGATCTTAATCGGGTCGTTGGTCTTTATGTTTTATTTGGATTGGAAGCTGTCGCTATTGACGCTGATTACACTGCCGCTGATCGCGCAGGCGATCAAGGTGTTTGGCGGCAAACTGCGCAACTCGAGCCGCAAGGTGCAGGAGCGGGCTGCCGATATTACCTCGGTTTTGCAGGAAAGTATTTCGGCGATCCGGGTCATCAAATCGTTTGCACGGGAAGACTTTGCGATCAGCCGTTTTAACACGGAAAATTACCATAATTTCCGTGCCAACATGAAAAATTCGCAGATCATGGCGACGCTAACGCCGGTCATCGAATTTCTCGCTGCGATCGGCGTGACGATTATTATTTGGTACGGCGGCAAAGAAGTGATCGAGAATCGTCTGACGACCGGTGAGATGATTGCGTTTTTAACCTATGTCGTGAATCTTTCGAACCCGATCAAGCGTTTGAGCCGAGTATACGGCAACATTCAACGCGCGTTGGCGGCGGCTGACCGTGTTTTTTCCATCCTTGATACGCAGCCGGAGATTGAAGACGCGCCGGATGCAGCCGTACTGCCGGACGCCATTGGCGAAGTAGCCTTTCATGATTTGACTTTCGCGTATCAGACCGGCGAAGCGGCGATTTGTAACTTGAATCTGGCGGCACAGGCAGGGCAAATGGTTGCGATTGTCGGACCAAGCGGCGCAGGCAAGACGACGCTGGTCAATCTGATCCCGCGTTTTTACGATCCTACGGGTGGCTGTGTTAAGATTGACGGGGTTGATATCCGTACCGTGACGGTAGCCTCCCTGCGCGAACAGATTGGCATTGTACCGCAAGAGACGGTGCTCTTCAACGGCACCGTCTATGAAAATATCTTATACGGGCGTCTCGATGCGCAGGAAGCGGAAGTCATTGCAGCCGCCAAGGCGGCAAATGCGCATGAGTTTATCAGTGAAATGACGGACGGCTATCAGACGCAGATTGGCGAACGCGGCTCTAAGTTGTCGGGCGGACAGCGGCAGCGCATTTCGATCGCGCGGGCTATCTTGAAAAATCCGCGCATTCTGATTTTGGATGAAGCGACCTCGGCGCTCGATACGGAAAGTGAAAAACTCGTACAGGAGGCGCTCGATAAACTAATGATCGGCCGAACGTCTTTTGTCATCGCGCATCGCTTGTCTACGGTGCAGCGGGCCGATCAAATCGTCGTCATGGAAAAAGGGCGACTGGTGGAAAAAGGAACGCACGAGGAACTGTTGGCAGCCGGGGGACTCTATACGAATCTGCATCAGGTGCAGTTTAAAGCGCAGAGCGAAGAAAAATAAGACAATAACGGGGTAAGGTACAGAATGCATATTTTATATAATCTGCTGGTCAGCATGTTGTTGCTCGTATCCATCCCGGTCTTGTTATTCCGGTTGTTTCGGGAAACAGGCTTTGGGCGGCGTTTGAAGCAAAGTTTTGGTTTTTTGCCGGAGGAGGATTTGACGCCGGTTGCCGGTAAACAATGCATTTGGCTGCATGCGGCATCGGTGGGCGAAATCGTCGCAGCCAGTCCGATCGTCAAGGAAATACGCCGTCAGTTTCCGGCGCGCCCGATTCTTGTTTCCGTCGTCACGGCCAGCGGCTATGCGATGGCCAAGCGAATCGTTCCGGCGGACAGTATTGTTTTCTTTCCGCTGGATCTGCCGTGGCTGAGCCGTCGGGTGGTGAAAGCGATTTTGCCGGCTGCCTTTTTATTGGTCGAGACGGAATTGTGGCCGAACTTTCTTTACAGTGTGCGGCAACAAAACATCCCGGTGCTGATGGTCAATGGCCGAATCAGCGATCGAAGCGTCGGACGCTATCGCTATTTGGGCGGTTTGCTGCAGCAGATGCTCGATACGGTAGACCGGTTTTGCATGCAGTCGACGATTGATGCGCAATATATCATCCGCCTGGGCGCCGATCCGCGTAAAGTATTCGTGACGGGCAATACAAAATTTGATCAAACGTATACCGAAGCGTTGCCGGAAGAAAAACTGGCATTGGAACAGGAGTTGGGTCTCGATACGGTCGGACCGGTCGTGGTGGCGGGCAGCACCCATAAAGGCGAAGAAGAACTGCTACTGAAGGCTTTCTATCAGGTGAAAAAAGAATTCCCGCATGCCGGAATCATTTTAGCGCCGCGCGATATCATGCGCGCTGGTGAAGTGGTGCAAATGGCGCGTGAAATGGGTTTTAGCGCGGATAAACGAACCGTATTGACGAAAGACCGGGTTGTCGACGTCGTCGTGCTCGATACGATCGGAGAGTTGGGTAAAGTATACAGTCTCGGTGAAATCGTTTATGTCGGCGGCAGTCTGGTTTCGCACGGCGGGCATAATATCCTGGAACCGGCGGCGCATGGCAAACCGATTCTTGTCGGACCGCACATGTTTAATTTTAAAGACAGTTATGCGCTCTTTTCCGGACGCAAGGCCTGCGTCACCGTCTATGACGGCGGCGAGCTGGCGCAGCGAATGCTCGAACTTTTGAAGGATTCGGCGCTGCGCGAAACGATGGCGGCGGAAACGCTGAAGATCATCGGCGAAAACCGCGGCGCGGCGAGTAAAAGCGTCGAGCACCTGCAAGAAATAATGGAAGCCAAGGAAGGCAAAAATTCCTAAATCTACAAACAAAGGCGGAACCTTGATGCGCCAGATGGAAGCGATAAAAAATTATCTATATCAATTGGTACATGGTGAACAGACAGGCCCGGGAGCGAAAATGCTGCTGGGAATTTTGCATGGCATGTCCGTATTGTACGCCTGGAGCGTAAGCCTGGCGCTGTGCTTATATCGGATTGGTTTTTTTAAACGGCATCGCCTCGCCTGCAAGGTGATCAGTCTGGGAAATATCACGGTGGGCGGAACCGGCAAGACGCCGACGGCGCAGCGTTTGGCTTCGATTATTCGTGACCTCGGCTATCGCGTCGTCATTTTGAATCGCGGTTATCGTGCGGGTTGGAAAGGCAATGTCGGCGTCGTTTCGGACGGGCGCAAGATCTACATGTCAGTCAGCGAAGCGGGCGACGAAGCGTATCTACTGGCCAAAAGTTTGCCGGGCGTACCGGTGATTATCGGTCGTAACCGCACCGAGACCGGTGAATACGCGGTGGCGCGTTTTAATGCGGACGTCATCATTCTCGATGATGCGTATCAGCACTGGCAACTGGAACGCGATCTGGACATTGTGCTGATTGACGCGTTAAATGTATTCGGCAACAATTATATTTTGCCGCGCGGCACGTTGCGCGAACCGCTCGAGAATCTGGACCGCGCGCAGGTGTTTTTACTGACGAAGGTCGATCAGTCAAGCGACGATGCGCGCGGCCATATTAGAGAAATTGCGACACAATACAATCCGGCGGCGCTGGTGGTCGAAAGCGTACATAAACCGAAGTGCTTCGTCGAAGTGGCCGATTGGTATGGTGATTTCCGCAATAACCCGGTCGACCTGGCTGCGATTAAAGATAAGACGGTGATGGCTTTTTCCGGCATCGGCAATCCGTCTTCCTTTGAACAGACGATCACCGATATCGGAGCGAAGGAAGTCTGTGCGATCCGTTACCCGGATCATCATGTCTATACGATGGCGGAAATGCAGTATATTATGGAGCAGGCTGTGGACAAAGGCGCCACCGCATTAATTACAACGGAAAAGGATGCGGTTAAGATTCCGGCGGAATTCATCCACTCGCAGCGTCCGCTGCCGGTTTACGTGCTTGGCATTGAGGTTCGCTTCATGGAAGGCTATGCAGAATTCATGACGATGATTGGCCGGATGGCTGAAGATAAGAAAAGAGGCTGAAGATGAAAATTCTTTGCGTGATTCCGGCGCGCTACGCATCGACGCGCTTGCCGGGAAAACCGCTGGCGGACATCGCCGGCAAACCGATGATTCAACACGTCTACGAGCGAGCTTCTTTGGCAGATACGCCGGATGAAGTGCTGGTCGCGACCGATCATCCGTTGGTGGAAGCGGCGGTAAAAAAGTTTGGCGGACGAGTCGTGATGACTGCGCCCGATCATCCGACCGGTACGGACCGCTTGGCCGAAGTGCTGGCAGGACGCAGCGACATTGATATCGTGATTAATGTTCAGGGCGATGAACCTTTATTGGCGCCGGAGATTATTGACGCGTTGGCTGACGCGTTTCATAAGGAACCGCAATTGAATATGGCAACGATGAAGACTCGGATGGCGGAAGACGAATATGATAATCCGAATGCGGTAAAAGTCGTTACCGATCAGAATGACTACGCTCTGTACTTTTCCCGCTCGGTACTGCCGTACCCGCGGAACAAGACAGGGCAACCTGTTTATAAACACGTCGGCGTCTATGCGTACCGGCGCGAATTTCTACTGCGCTATGCTGCACTGCCGCCGACGCCGCTCGAACAGACCGAATCGCTCGAACAATTGCGCGCGCTCGAGAACGGCTACCGCATCAAAGTGCTGACGACCGAGGCAAAATTCATCGGCGTCGATACGCCGGAAGACCTGGCGGCGGTAAATGCATTGCTGCAGGATAATCGATAGCATGACGGGATTTTCAACACGAAGAAGGGAAGAGAAAATAAAGAAAGGAAGAAGTTCTTTTTTATACGAATAAAATCTTTTCCTCTTTCGTTTTTCGATTCTTCGTGTTGAATCCGCTTTGACTTAGTAAATTACAGGAAAAAGGAAGTGTCGCAATGAATACTGTAAATATTGGACCGATTACCGTCGGCGGCAAGAATCCGATTGCGCTGATCGCCGGACCTTGCGTGATTGAAGGCATGGAACGCACACTGCGCATTGGCCGGGAAATCAAGGCGATCGCCGCTAAATTGGGCGTGCCTTATATATTCAAAGCCTCCTTTGATAAAGCGAACCGATCCTCGTACCAATCTTTTCGCGGACCGGGCCTGGAAGAAGGGCTGCGTATTTTGGCGGCGATTAAGCAGGAACTTCAGGTGCCGATCGTCAGCGACATTCATGAAGTGACGCAGATTGACGCGGCAAAAGAAGTGCTTGATATTTTGCAAATTCCGGCTTTTCTCTGCCGTCAAACCGATTTGGTCCATCAGGCAGCGCTGACAGGCAAGGTCGTCAATGTGAAAAAGGGTCAGTTCCTGGCACCGTGGGATATGAAAAATGTCGTGGACAAGATCCGCGAAGCGGGCAATGAAAACATTCTCCTGACCGAACGCGGTGCGAGCTTTGGCTATAACAACCTGGTCACCGACATGCGCTCGCTGGCTATCATGCGTGGTTTGGGTTATCCGGTGGTTTTTGACGCGACGCATTGCGTGCAGCTACCCGGCGGCGCAGGAACCACCTCGAGCGGTCAGCGCGAATTCGTTCCCTATCTAACGAGGGCTGCGGTCGCTACGGGCATCGATGTGCTCTTTACCGAAGTGCACGACAATCCGCCGGAGGCCTTGTCTGACGGTCCGAACATGCTCTATATCGAGCAACTGGAAGAACTGCTTAAAGATGTCCAGGCTATCGACGCCGTTGCGCGCAAGCATAAATAGGGATGGGGATGTTTTAACACGAAGAAAGGAAGAAAAAAGAAAGAGCGGAAGGAATTTTAAAATCTAAATTTCTTCGTGTCTTTCAATTTTTCGCGCCTTCGTGTTGAAACCTGACACACAATTGAGAAGGAGGTTTTTCCTAATGATACTGGAACAGGCGAGGAACGTATTGGAAATGGAAGCGAAGGCGATCTTGGACCTGATCCCCACGCTGAACGGGCAGTTCAGTGAGGCGGTCAAGATGATGCTTGCCTGCAACGGGCGCGTCGTCGTCACCGGGATGGGAAAGTCCGGCCATATCGGCAAGAAGATTGCCGCAACCCTGGCCAGTACCGGAACGCCGTCCTTTTTTCTCCATCCGGCGGAAGGGATTCACGGCGATTTGGGCATGGTGACCAGCGAAGATGTCGTACTGGCAATCTCCTACAGCGGCGAGACGCAGGAAGTCGTCAGTATTTTCCCGGCTTTGCGCCGGATCGGTGCAAAGATCATCGTGATCTGCGGCAGGCTGGACTCGACGATGGGGCGCAATGCCGACATCGTACTGGAAGTGGCGATCGAAAAAGAAGCCTGTCCGCTCGGACTGGCTCCGACCAGCAGCACGACCGCGACGCTTGCGATGGGAGACGCGCTCGCGGTAGTGCTGCTTTCGGAGCGAAAATTCACGTCGCAGGATTTTGCCCTATTTCATCCTGGCGGTGCACTCGGACGCAAACTGCTGCTCACCGTGGAAAACGTGATGCATGGCGGTGAGAGCAATCCATTGATTACGCAGGACAAGACGGTGAAGGAAGCGCTGTTCGTCATAACCGGCAAAGGACTCGGCGCGACCTCGGTCGTTGACGAAACGGGACGTTTGTTGGGCCTGATCACCGACGGCGATATACGGCGCGGTTTGGAAAAAGGACACGGTTTCCTCGATGAAAACGTCACAACGCTGATGACGAAGACGCCGAAGACGATCAGTCAGGAAAAACTGGCGGCGCAGGCGCTTCATATCATGGAAAAGAACCAGCCGCGCCCGATCACGGTGCTGCCGGTGGTGGACCAGGACGGCAAGGCGATCGGCCTCTTGCACTTGACGGATTTACTTAGACAAGGAGTGGTGTAAAATGGATAGACGCGAACGGGTTAGACGGATACGGATGCTGGTCATGGATGTGGACGGCGTTTTGACGGACGGTCGGATTTTTATCGGCGCAAGCGGCGAAGTCTTCAAGGCGTTTAACAGCCAGGACGGACTGGGCTTAGCGGCCGCTGGCAAAGCCGGCTTGAAGACCGCGATCATTACCGGACGGCAAAGTGAGATTGTCGCGAAACGGGCCGCGGAATTGTCAATCTCAATCGTTCGTCAGGGCTGCAGCGATAAGGCGGCGGCGCTTGAGGAAATCGCGCAGGAATGCAAAATTCCCTTGGCGGAAATCGCCTATATCGGCGATGACTTAAATGACTTGCCCGCGGTTCACCGGGCCGGACTTGCCTGCGCAGTCTCGAATGCCGCGCTCGAAGTCAAGGATGTCGCGCACTATGTCACGGTCAAGGCTGGTGGGCATGGCGCCGTCAGAGAAGTCGTCGAACTGATCTTGAAAGCGCAGAACAAATGGGAGAACATCGTCAACGACTATCAGCAAAGCCAAAGCGAAGCCGGTCAGTAATGCGGACGGGAAGGTTAGGCGATAAATAGCGGCAACGCAGGGGAAAACATGGTAAGGAGGCCCGATTTGTGGGGCAATGGCAATATCATTTTTTGAAAATGGCAAGCAGACTGGTTTGTCTCTTGCCTTATACATGGGTCTTGGCGATAGGGGCACAAGTCGGAAAATTATACTATCGCATCGCGAAAAAACAGCGCGAGCGCGCTTTGCGTCAGATTCAAGAACGGATGGATTTGTCGCCGCAGGCGGCGCAGGCGATCATTGCTTCTCTGTGCGCCAAACTGGGACAGACCGTCATGGAGGTTCTTTATATCCCGGCGTTGACGCCGGAATTCATTGCGAAACATATCACGATTGAGAACCGTCATTATTTGGACGAGGCATTGGCCGAGGGGCACGGCGTCGTTTTTCTGACCGGGCATATGGGAAACTGGGAATGGCTTGGCGCTGTGATGTCGATCATCGGTTTTCCGATGACCAGCGTCATCCGGCGGCAGGAAAACGATCAGGTGACACGTTTTTTGAATGAAAACCGCCAGTGGAGCGGTATTGAGATTTTTGCAAAAGGCACCAACGAGATGCTGGGGGCGATGCGAGCGCTGAAGCAGAAGAAGATTCTCGGTCTGGTCGCCGACCAGGATGCCGGAGTGGACGGACAGTTCGTGGAGTTTTTTGCCTGTCCGGCTTCGACGCCGAGCGGTCCGGCGGTATTCGCCAGACGTTTCAAAGCGCCGGTCGTGTCGGTCTTCATCGTGCGCAAGCCAGGCGGAGGACACCGCGTGTTGGTGCAGCCGCCGTTATATTTCGTGGAGCAGGACGGAGAAGAAGCGGATTTGCTGCGCCTTACGCAGGAGATGACCACGCTGACAGAACAAGTGATCCGCGAATTTCCCGACGAATGGTTGTGGTTTCAAAAACGCTGGGCGACGCGGCCTGCGTCGACACAGGAGGAAAAGAATGAAAAAAGCTAACTGGCTGATTGGCTGCGCGATCGTCTTACTTTTGGCCTGGGGCATCTATTATTTTCTCAGGCCGGAAGCGCCGGCTGCGGAAAAAGAAGCGTTGCCGTCTAAGGCGCCGACCTTTCTGACTTACGAAGGCAATACGATCTCCGAAGAGAAAGACGGACGAAAAATCTGGCAGGTCACGGCGGAGACGATTGAGATCGATGTCGACAGCAGCAATTTGCGCGTGAAAAACGTCAAAGCGACCTTTTTTCAGGAGAATGGCACGCAGATCGTGCTTACCGCGCCAGAGGGAAACATGGATCATAACAGCAAAGATATCGCGCTAAAAGGATCCGTGCACGCGGTAACCAGCGACGGTGCGACATTCACCGCGCAGGAAGCCAACTGGCAAGCGAAGGACGGGCTCTTTACGGCAACAGGACAAGTTAAACTGACGCGTGAAGACACAGTCGTGACTGGCGATCGTTTGGATACGGACGGAAAACTGGAAAAAATAAAAGTCCAGGGCAATGCCCACGTGGTAAAAGGGGGAGCAAAATGAGAAGACAGTGGAAAAGCGCGCTACTTGCGGTTTGTTTGCTGATTGGCTTATCGGGCGGCGCAGCGGCAGCGGGCAATGAGCCGATTGACTTGGTTGCCGATACGATTGAATACGACTCGGTGCGCGGCGTCATGATCGCGACTGGCAATGTCAAGCTGGTGCAAGGAAAATCGATGATGACCGGCGCGCAGGCCGAATATAACGTCAAAACGCAGGAAACGTACATTCATGGCGGCGTTAAAGTTGTCAAAGAAGATGCCACGTTAATTGCGGAAGAAGTACGCGGCTATGATAATAATCACCTGATTGCGGCAGGGCAGCCGATTTTGACGAAAGGTGAAAACCGGCTTGCCGGACCAAAAATTGATTACTATGCTGACAAAGGCTATGCGCTGGTCGAAGGCTGGGCGCGAATGGACACCGCTGACGGCGTGATTACCGGCAATCGGTTGGAAGCGTTTACACAAGAAGAACGTGTCGTCATTGACGGCAACGTCCATGTCGTCAGCGAGACGCGCAAACTCGATGCCGTTTCCGACCATGCGGTCTATTACGGTAAAAAAGGCGAAGGCCGCGCCGTATTGACCGGCAATGCCAGAGCGATACAGGACGGCAACACGCTGACCGGCAACAGCCTGACGATCTACATGGATGACAAGGCGATGGATGCGCAAGGTCGCAGCAAGCTCGTCGTGATACCGAAGGACGAGTAGGGGCGGGAAATAGCTCATAGTACATGGCAAACGGCTCATGGTATAATGCCTGACGAGCCACGAGCCACGAGCCACGAGCCACGAGCCACGAGCCACGAGCCACGAGCCACGAGCCACGAGCCACGAGCCACGAGCCACGAGCCACGAGCCACGAGCCACGAGCCACGAGCCACGAGCCACGAGCCAAAATACTGAATTAAATGAGGAATACAGGTATGTATATAGAAACCCTTGAACTGGTAAAGACATATAAAGGGCGCAATGTGGTCGACGGCGTCAGCCTGCGGGTTAACCGCGGCGAGATCGTCGGCTTGCTTGGGCCGAATGGCGCGGGCAAGACGACCAGCTTTTACATGATCGTCGGCTTGGAGCAGCCGAACCAGGGGCGCATCATCATCAATGATGAAGACGTCACGCAAATGCCAATGTACAAGCGTTCGCGCTTTGGCATCGGCTACTTGCCGCAGGAACCTTCGGTCTTTCGCAAACTTTCCGTCGAGGATAACCTGATGGCGATCCTTGAAACGACCGACATGCCGTTGGCCGCACGGCGCACTAAAGTAGAGAGTCTGCTCGACGAATTTCACATCGCGCATGTGAGAAAACGCCTGGGCTCGCAACTGTCGGGCGGCGAGCGTAGACGTCTTGAGATCGCACGTTCTCTAGCCACAGACCCCTATTTCATTTTGCTTGACGAACCGTTTGCCGGCGTCGATCCGATTGCGGTGGCTGACATTCAGGCGATCATTGCCTACTTGAAACAGCGCGGCATCGGCGTATTGATTACCGACCACAATGTGCGCGAGACCTTGAGCATTGTTGATCGGGCCTATATCTTGAACGAAGGAAAGATCCTCATCGAAGGCGACGCCGAAACGATCGCCAGCAGCGAGATTGCCAAGAAATTTTATCTAGGGGAAAACTTTAGCTTGTAGGAGAACAGCGATGCGCATATTGGACAAATATATTGTCAAAGAATTATTAGGCCCGTTCCTCTTCGGAATTTGCGCCTTTTCCAGCGTTTTTATCGGTACTAGTACTTTGTTTCGTATTGCACAGTATGTGACCAAATACGGAGCGGAACTCGGCGCGGTCATCAAATTATTCGTCTACAGCCTGCCGAGCATCATCGTCCTGACGTTTCCGATGTCGATGCTCTTAGCTTCACTGTTAGCATTCGGCCGTCTTTCTGGTTCGAACGAAATTACCGCGATGCGCTCCGGCGGCATCAGTTTTTTTCGTTTGGCTGCGCCGGTCTTCGCGGTGGCGTTCGCGGTCAGCGTCTTTTCGGTCTTTTTCAGTGAAAACGTCGTGCCGCAGTCGAATGCGGCCTATAATGATATTGTGCGCAACCAGATTGAACACAATACAACGCCAAAATCGCAGGAACACATTGTGATCAAAGATGTGCGTGGCGGTGAGATTCAGCGTTTAACCTATGCGAAAAAATATGAGGAAGAGACCAGTACGATGTATGCGGTGTCGATGCAGGAATTTGACAGGGACCGTCTGGTTCGCGTCGAAAGCGCAGAGCGCGCCATCTGGCAGGATAATCATTGGACGATGTACAACGGCGTGATTCATGACATGGATTCGCTCGGCACGATTAACCGGACGTTAGTGTTTGACAAGCAAAATATGCCGGTCGATAAAACGCCGGCTGCGATTTCGCGCGAGCAGAAGAAACCGGAAGAGATGACGATTCGCGAATTGAAACAGCACATCCAGGTGCTGAAGAGCGAATACGTCAAGGCAGATACGCAGGAGGTCGAGCTGCACCAACGGCTGGCCATTCCGATGGCGTCGTTCGTTTTCGCGCTGATCGGTACGCCGCTCGGTCTGCAGCCGAACCGTTCGAGCTCTTCGATCGGTCTTGGCCTCAGCGTCGTCATTATTTTTGCCTACTACACGATCATGACGGTGACGACCGCGCTCGGTCAGGGGGGCGCGGTTCCCGCGCCGCTGGCGGCCTGGCTGCCGAATATCATCGGTGTTTCGATCGGTGCCTGGTTGGTGCGTAAGGCGGCACGCTAAAATAAGAATATCGAGAAGGCAACAGGAAAACGCAAAGGTCGTGCAGAATCTATTCTGTATCCTTTGCGTTTTTTATATGGGAGTGATTTTTAAACCACAAAGACGCGAAGTTCAAAAAGAAGGACTAAAGAGTTTATGCGGACGGTTTCAGCCTCCTAGGACGACAGAGGGGATCTAACGGTTGCTGTTTCTTTGTGATCTTGGTGTTTGAAAAAATATTTTTGCGGCAAGGAAGGACGGATTGGATGGAAGGAATCGTATTGATTGCTGTACTGGCTTTGACCGGCGGCGCTATCGCATATATCGGAGATCGCTTGGGGACGCGAATTGGCAAGCGTAAGCTTACGGTACTCGGCCTGCGACCGCGCCATACCTCGACGCTGATCACGATTGTCAGCGGTTTTCTGATCGTTGCCGCGACGATGGGCGCGCTGACGATTGTCTCGCAGGATGTCAGGACGGCATTGTTCGGGATGGAAAAACTGAAAACGGAACTGGCCGGTCTTAGTCAGGATGTGGCGTTAAAAAACAAAGAGCTGGAAAAAAGCCATGCCGAACTCAAGGCCAAAAGCGAAGAATATGCCTTGATGACCGCCAAAGTGCAGGAGACCAGCGATAAGCTGAAGGCAGTCAGCGGTGAACTACAGACGGTACAGGAACAGCGAAATCGCATCGAAAAAGAACTGGCTGCGGTGCAGGCCGAGTATCAGGCCGCGAAGATTAGTTATGAGAAAGCGCAGGCGGATATGGCCGCGCTGCGTGCGGAGAAAGCGGAACTGGACGGCAAAGTCGAGTCGCTTACGCAGACAAGAGATAAACTGCAGGGCGACGTGACGCAGCTGCAAAACCTGACGGAAAAACTGCGCCAGGGAATGAAGAACGTACGCGAAGGGATGATCGTTTTCCGCTCAGGAGAACTTCTGGCCAGTGCGGTGATCGACAGTGCGACCGGTCAGGACGAGGCGGAACAGAATCTGCGCCAGATGCTGTTTAATACGAACCGGGATCTGCAGCAGAAGTTCGAGATCAGCAAACCGGATACGGAAGTGCTCTGGGTTTCGCAGGGAGAATTCGACAGGGTCAGCAAGTCGATGCGTGAAACACCCGCTTCGTATGTCGTCAGGATTGTGGCGGCTGGCAATATCGTCTACGGCGAACCGGTGGTCGCCGGATTCGATCTGCATCCAAACCTTCTCATCTACCGCGGCGGCAGCACCGTATACAGTCAGCTGATCCATGTCAGCCAGGAACGGGACTATTCCGAAGCCTTGATGTTCTTTTTGCGCCAGCTCAATGTCGACGCGGTCAAACAGGGCGTGCTGCCCGAACCGCTGCGCGGCACGGTTGGCGTGATGGACGGGATGATGTTCTATGATACCGTTGCGCAAATGAAGCAGGCGGCGAACGGCGGCAGCGCCACCCTGCGCATCAGCGCGACCGCGGAAGGCGACGTCCACACGGCGGGGCCGCTGCGTTTGAAGTTGAAGGTGGAGAGGGTGAACTAGGTGGGCGAGGAGTTGCTGCTCGCGATCGATCCGGGACGGGAAAAGTGTGGCGTTGCTCTCCTGACAATGGCGGGAAGCGTTTTGCAACAGGAGGTCGTGGCGCGTACGGCGCTTGGCGACTGGCTGCGGCAGTGCCGTCTGCGCTATAGTGTCGATTTGGCCGTCATCGGCCATCGTACCGCCAGCGGCTCAATTCGCACTCTTGCCGAAGAGGCTGGATATCGGGTTGAACTGATCAATGAAGACTTTTCCACGGAACAGGCCAGGCAGCGCTACTGGCAGGCACACCCGCCGCAAGGTTGGCGCAGCCTGCTGCCGCAGGGCCTGCTCGTGCCGCCGAAACCGGTCGACGATTATGTGGCGGTGATTTTGGGCGAACGGTTTTTAAGCAAAGAAAAAGGCGAGTATGTTAAAAATACGTAAAACTAGTTATGAAAAAAAGGTTTTTCACAAATAAAGAAAGAATATAGAACACCGTGAGTGAATATAGTATACACTATACGCCGCGGTGTTTTATTATTGGCCCTACTAAAGAAAAATCAAAGAAAGCTGCGTTATAGTAAATTCGTTATGCAAGCGATGCTGCGTTGTCATCACGAAAACGGATCGCTGGCGAACAAAACTTCGAATGAAAAAAATGCAGGAATTTGACGAAATAAGGCGAATAATAAAAATCGTTGCAATTGTAAGAAAAATTTAACGTTGGTCTGTAGCTGAAGAAGACGGCACGGAAAGAGAGGGGGTGTACCTTAGGTACCGGAAGTTTGTCTTCGAAGTAGGCTTATGGATATGGGTATGCTGTAGTAAGAGAAGCGAAAAGGAAACATGGAAACTTTTCAGCGACCTTCTTAGGCAGCCCGAAAAAAATAAAAACACCTAAGGAGAGAACAGAATGAAAAAAAGCATTATTCTTACTTTAGCGCTGGTCTTCGTACTCGGCATTGCCGGCACGGCCTTCGCAGCGAATCCTTTCGTCGATGTTCCGGCGAAACACTGGGCGTATGACGCGGTAGCCAAGCTGGCGCAAGCCGGCATTGTTGACGGCTACGGCGACGGCACCTTCAAAGGCGACAAGACCATGACCCGTTATGAAATGGCGCAAATCGTTGCTAAAGCGATGGCTCGCAGCGACAAAGCCAATGCGGAACAAAAGGCCGCCATCGACAAACTGTCCGTAGAATTCAGCGCTGAGCTGAACAACCTCGGCATCCGCGTAGCGGCTCTGGAAAAGAAAGCCGCTGCTGACCGTGTGAACTTCACCGGCATGTTCCGTACTCGGTTCCAAGATGACCAACGTCCGGATAATCCCACCAAAGGTGGTCATCCGATGCAAGCATTGCTGCAAATCAATGCGAATGCACAAATCAACGATGATTGGACTGCAGGCATACGTTGGGAAGGGTACAAAAACTTCCGCAATGATGCAGGTTTAGTAAACGGTACCAGATCTAGCGCTGTTGGTTCCCACAGTGCGACTTCGTCTGCTGCTTATCAAGGGCAATACGATCTCACGCGTGCTTGGGTTAGCGGCCCGATCGCACCTGGTGTGAAACTGACTGCGGGTAAATTTGGCGAGACTGTCGGTACTGGCATCATGCATGATGATGCATTGACAGGCGCTAAAGTTGAATTTGGCAACCAATTGAAAGTCAAATTGGGTGCGTATCAAAATGATTCCTGGTTTGGTTCGACTGAAACAGTAGCAACTACAGCGGATCCGGCAAGCATGGCTCGTTATGGTAAAATTTATTTAGGTCAATTGAACTATGATTTCAGTAAAGCGACTAAAGGTGTTGCGTCTTACATGAATATCAAGTCGAAAATTGACAACGTTTCTGATTTGAAAGCTTGGGATGTTGGTCTTACCAGCAAACTTAGCGCAGATTGGACCGTCTATGGTGCATATCTGAAAGGCAACATTGATGACAGCCGCGCATATGTAGTTGGCGTTCGTTATGGCGCTGCAGATGTTAACAAAGTTGGCTCTTACGAGATCTTTGTTGACTACCAAGATTTCCAAAATTATACCATCTCCAACAGCAATGCTTATCAACTCAGCAATGGGGAAAAAGCACCTGTCTTCGGTTTCCGGTATGTACCGATGAAGAACACGAAATGGACTGCTTACTACTATGATGCAAAGCAATATGCTAAAAACGGTCAAAGCTTGACAGAAGGTCAACATCATAAATTCTTCCGTACCCAAGTTGAAATGTTCTTCTAAACAAGATAAAAAAGCGCCTCGCAACTATGCGAGGCGCTTTTTTATCTTGTTTGAAAATGACTACCTTGCTTAAAAGAGGGGAAAGCACAACGAAAAGGAAACGTGTTTGTGCAAAAAGTCTAAATGTTTGAACAAAACTAACAAAAAGAGAAATGCTTCTTTTGTGCAGAACGTAAAACTTGATTTAGCCCAGTAAAACCGGGAGGTTTTTGGGAAGAATAGAAGAATCTAACCAGCTGTGGAAACACAAATAAAAAGTGCAAGGAGAGAACCACATGAGAAAAAGCCTACTTCTGACTCTGGCGCTGGTGTTCGTACTCGGCATTGCCGGTACTGCCTTCGCCGCCAATCCATTCGTCGACGTTCCGGCGAAACACTGGGCCTATGACGCGGTAGCCAAGTTGGCGCAAGCCGGCATCGTCGACGGCTACGGCGACGGGACGTTCAAAGGCGACAAAACGATGACCCGTTACGAAATGGCGCAAATCGTCGCCAAAGCGATGGCCCGCTCCGACAAGGCCAACGCCGAGCAAAAAGCAATGATTGATAAATTATCCGTAGAATTCAGCACAGAACTGAATAACCTGGGAATTCGCGTAGCCGCGCTGGAGCAAAAAGCGGCAGCGGACCGAGTCAATTTTACAGGGATGACGTATATCCGTTATCAGCATGATGCGACGACGGGCGTCAAAATTAAGCAAAAAATGCAAGGATTGCTGCAGATCAACGCGGATGCGAAAATCAACGATGACTGGAATGCAGGAATGCAGTGGGAGGCCTATCGGGACTTCCGCAACGACAAAGGCCGTCAGGGAACGGCAAATACGGCTTATGGCGCAATGGGGTCGTATGGAGCCAATGGTCAATACGATATCACGAGAGCTTTCGTTAGTGGCACGGTCGCGCCAGGTGTGAAACTGACCGCCGGTAAATTCCCGGATACATTGGGCACCGGTATCATGTATGATGATGCGTTGACCGGCGGTAAATTGGAGTTCGGCAATGCGCTGAAGGTGAAATTGATGATGGCGCAGGGCGATTCTTGGACCGGAGCGAACTCCAAGGATCAAAACGGAAACTTGAACGGCGACAGCTTTATCTCTCAATACGGTAAAGTGAGCATGGTACAGTTCGATTATGATCTGAGCAAAGCGACGCATGTGTTGGCTTCGTTCCAACAATGGAAGCATACGAATGACAACACGGCATCGGGCACTTTTCGTTCGAAAGACACGATGAACGTTTGGGATTTTGGCATTTCTTCAAAATTGAATGCCGATTGGCGTTTGTTCGGCAACTACCTGCAGACCAATGCGGACATGAACAGCTCACAATGGAATGCGAACCCGGCGAGCAATCTTGTTGCTACTGGCAATGGCGCCGATAACAAAGCTTGGAACGTTGGCGTGCAGTACAAACAGTCCGATCTGAACAAACCGGGCTCGTACGATGTGACGCTGATGTATGAAAACTATCAGTTGACGACGACTTGCGGCGAGAACTCCTATTGGTTGTCGCCTGGCGAAAAAGGCTACTCTTTGATGATCAACTATGTTCTGGCGAAGAATATCAAATGGCGCGGCGTATATTATGATGCGAAGGCAGCCGGTCGCACGGACAGCAATACGAATTTGCCGAACGGCGGACATGATAAGTTCTTCCGTACGCAAGTGGCATTCTATTTCTAAAGAAAAAAAGGAAAGGCGTTGCCGATTTTCGGCGACGTCTCTCTTTTTAAAAAAAGAGAGCCAATGCGAAAAAATGGCTCTCTTTTAAAAAATAAGGTAAAAAAACGTAAAAAGAGTTCCTTGTAAATAAAGGGCGGAGAAAGGTTTTGGAATACGTGGTCAATTTTTTTTACAAAAACTTAAAAATAAAAAAGGAGATTTAGAGGCAATAGAGAATACTATATAGCGTGAGAAAATATGTTATGTATTTTCCGCACTAAATTGATCTGTGGCCGAAGGGCCTGGCACGGGAAGAAAGGAGGTGTAACCTTAGGTTCCGGCAGTCAGTTCCGAAGTAGGCTTATGGATATGGGCAATGGCCTTTGACAAGGGAATATCGCAGGAGAAGGAAACGTGGACACTTCTTTTACTCGTTCCCTGCTTAGGTGCCCATCAAAAAAATAAAAACACCTAAGGAGAGAAAAACATGAAAAAAAGTATTATTCTGACTCTGGCCCTGGTATTCGTACTGGGCATCGCTGGTACCGCATTTGCGGCCAACCCTTTCGTTGACGTCCCTGCAAAACATTGGGCGTATGACGCAGTAGCTAAGCTGGCTCAAGCTGGCATCGTTGACGGCTATGGCGACGGCACCTTCAAAGGCGACAAAACCATGACTCGTTACGAAATGGCTCAAATCGTTGCAAAAGCAATGGCTCGTTCCGACAAAGCCAATGCTGAGCAAAAAGCCGCTATCGACAAACTGTCCGTAGAATTCAGCACTGAGCTGAACAACATGGGCGTTCGCGTAGCTGCTCTGGAAAAGAAAGCTGCTGCTGACCGTGTGAACTTCACTGGTGAGTACCGCGCTCGTTACAACAATACTAACAATGATGTGAAAGCTGCTAGCGGTCACAACTTTGCTAACTTGTTGCAAATCGATGCCAACGCAAAAATCAACGATGACTGGACTGCTACCATGCGTTGGGAAGCTTACAAAAACAATTACAATGACCAAGGATATGCTGGATCCAGCAACGTTTCCGGTACTAATGACGGTCACTATGACATCACCCGCGCTTATGTAAGCGGCCCGATTGCTGGCGTTCAATTGACCGCTGGTAAATTCGGCAACACCATCAGCACCGGTATCACTTTTGATGATAATGCAACCGGCGCGGCAATCCAATTTGGCAACAAGCTGAAAACTACTTTGGCTGTTGTTCAAGCAAATAGCAACTTCAACAATAACAATGGCAATACTGGTTACGCAAATGCTAAGGCTCATTACGCTCAGTTTAACTACGACTTCAGCAAAGCAACCAGCGCTGTTGCTTCGTACCAAGTTTGGAAAGACAGTGTAAACACTGTTGCTAACTCTGATCTGAAAATTTGGGACTTGGGCTTTGATTTCAAAATGGGTTCTGATTGGACCGCACAATTGAAATACGCTCATTCCAGCAACAACATTGCTAATGCTGTAAACAAAGACAATCGTGCTTGGATGGCTGGCGTTCAATACCTGAAAGCTGACATCAATAAAGTTGGTTCGTGGGATGTGTTCGCTCATTACATCGATATGGGTCAATACACTACGACTGCTGACTATACTTTCGACGGTGGCTTTGCTGGTATGCAACAATGGGGCTTGGGCTTCGATTATGTACCGGCTAAAAACATCAAGTTCCACACTGTGTTCTATGATGCAAAAGCTAACGCTCATAACAACATGGGTGTAAATGGCGCTGCTATTGGCGAAGGCCAACGTGCTAAATTCTTCCGTTCGCAAGTTGAATTCTTCTTCTAAGAATGGTTGGGAAAAGACCGCTGAGAAATCAGCGGTCTTTTTTTTGTCTCTGTATCTTGTTTTCATATCAAGATGGCGACCAGATTATCGGGATTGCATGAAGAAGTTGTGTTAGAGAAGGAACAGCAACGCGTCTGTCGAAAGAAATACATGAGGAGGTGATCGAGATGCGTAAACAGTGGTTGGCAGCGGTATTGATCTTTTCGTTCGGTTTTATGGTGGCCTTGCCGGTCTCGCAGGCCTTTGGTCTCGGCGATGTACTGAAGGTGGGCGGCATCGGCATTCTGATCGACAAATTTTCCGGTCCGCTGAATAAGTTCGTCAATACGCTGACGTTTAACAAGGGTGCAGGCACAGACTATGCGACGAAAGTCGTGCCGGTCTTAAGCTTCGGCAACGGCGGTTATGTCGGCGCTGCGCAGGTGATGGGCAGCCAGGACTTGGTCGACCGGACGCAGGCGGTTGTACAGATCGAAGGCGACTTTAGCGGCAGTACGTTTAGGGTCAAGGCGCTGGTGCCGATTGACAGCAAGAATCCGGTCAATTTTTCCCGCGTAAATGGTGTCGGGGTATCGGCAATCATTGATGTGAGAATTTAAGAGCAAGCTTCAAGTAGTGAACCACAGGTCGCTCATGCGACCACAGACACCAAGCTGCGGTGTAGCGGTTTTGTCATGGCCGTCATTCGCGCAGCGAATCTGTGGTGTGTAGCGCCCCTGTGGTTCAATTTCGTTTCTGAAGAAATTCTGACAAAGCAGGAATCACATCCTTGACAGGCGAATTATACTATATCTTTTTGTTTAAAGGAGGATCTTACATTGAAATTGCAAAAATGGGTTGCGACGCTGCTTGCGGTAGTGTTTTTTTGTGCAAACCTGTCGCTGGCGGCTGCGCAAGCGACGCAGGAATTGACTCTGCTCGAGAAGGTTGGTGTGACGGAAAAATTTTTCTATGGGCAGGATCAGACCGGTTCGTTGGTGGATCGTGTTACCAGACTGGAAACGGATGTATACGGCGTCAACAGTAAGAATGCACTGACGGTGAAGGTGGAGCGCCTCTACAATTATGTGAAAGACAGTTCAATTGATGCCCCGTCGTTCCTCTTGAAGCTGAATGCGGTTGAATGGGCTTTGGCGCATACCGTGACAAGCGGTCCGGCGAAAAATCGCCTGGAACAGGTGGAACAGTCGATCACCGGACAAATCGGGACGGGTTCTTTTGAAGGGCGGCTCGATAAACTCTTGAAACTGGCCTATACCGACGGCCAGATCGGCGCGACGAATGCGACGATAACGAAAGATACTCTGGTCAAGATCAAGCTGACGAGTGCACTTGACAGTAAGACGGCGAAAGCCGGCGATACAGTGGCTTTTCAAGCGGCTGACGATGTACTGGTTAACGGCATTTTGGTGATTGGTAAAGGCGCGGAAGGCAGCGGCAAGGTACTGAAAGCGGAAGGTGCGCAAAATTTTGGCCGTGATGCGCAGCTGCAACTGAGTTTTGATTCGCTAAAGACGATGGACGGTAAAGAAATTGCCACTGTTCTCGGCGAAAAGGCGAAGGAGCAGAATAAGTCGATGGCGACCGCTGCGGGCGCATCGATTGCCGGGATGGCAATCTTAGGTCCGGTTGGAATCGTCGGCGGAATTTTTGTACACGGCAAAGAAATTAAATTGCCGGCCGGTACGGAATTTTTCGTTCAGACGAAAACCGACAGTGAAGCGTACGGTATCCAGGTGAAATAAACGAAGCCCCGGCGTAGGCCGGGGCTTCGTTTATATAGTTTTACGCTAAGGAATATGGTATAATTTGATGGTTAATCATAAGCTGAGCTAAGAGTGACTACTTTTAAAAGAAACGGCAACAAACGGTTGCAGGTGAATAAATCGATCGTAAAGGGGAGCAAAGTGTGAAAACTAAAATACTGGCAGGTCTACTGGCATTGACTGTCGTAACGGGCGTAGAGCAGGGGGCGGCATTGGCTGCTGAAACAAGCGAAAATAGGGAAGTGACGGTTTCTCGCATTGACGTCGAAGATACGATTGATGCTGCTGAGGCGACAAATACGGCTATAGCGCAAGAAGCGGAGAAAGACGATAAACAGCCTGTTGCATCTAAAGAGAGCGCGAAAGACAAGAGCAAAGAAAACAAAGCAAAGAAGAAAGCGCCGCTCAAGACGAAGCAAACGAAAAAAGCGCCGCTGACCATTGAAGGAGATGAACTTTTCTTCGACGATGCATCGGGTGAAGTCCATGCGACGGGAAATGTCGTCGTGACCCAGACGCCGGACACGATGCTTACGAAAGAATTGCGCGGCAATACGAAGGCGACCGAAGTTTGGATCGATGGTGAAGCGACGATGATCCAACCGGAAATGGCAACAAAGATGGTAGGACACACGGTACATTACAATTATGCAACCAAACTGGGCACGATGGCTGATGCGAAAGGTATGGTCGGCAATGAACGCGTCGCAGGAAAAAACATGCAATTTTTTCCTGATAAGCTGATTTCGCATGAGGCGACGATGACGCGCTGCCCGGCGAAGGTGCCCGATTATCATATCAGTGCGACCAAGGTTGAAATATGGCCGGGTGATAAGTTAATTGCTTATAACGCCAAGGTTTGGATAAAAAACACCGTGATTTATTCGGTGGGTGTCTACCAACGTTCGTTGCGCAAAGAAGAAGGCAATGAAATGCCGCAGATCAACTACAGCACATCGGATGGACTTTCGGTACAGCAGTATTATGAATATCCGCTGACAAATAATTGGGCGTTGGCGACGAACCAGGCTTACTACACGAAACAGGGATATCGGCCGCAATACTCATTGATCGACCGCGAAGATAAATACCGCTTTCGTATTCAGGAAGGCCATTTTCGCGATGACAGCAGCAATTGGGTAAAGAAAGAACCGGAGTTTCGTTTCGACTGGTATCAACAACGGATTGGGCAAACGGTCTGGTCGTATAAATTCACCGCGATATACGGCAAGTGGCGCGATAATGCGAAGACCAGCTGGCATCAGGATTATGCACTATACTTTACGCGCGACCCGATCAAATTAAGCGATTCGTTGACTTGGTATATTGGGACCGGTTATGAGATTGTGCGTGAAAGTTATAATGGATCGCGAGTCAACACGATGACGTTCAACACTTCGTTTTACAAAACCGTATCGCCGAAGTTGACGGTGTGGACGGGCTACAATTACACGCAGAACACGAAAAATCTCTTCGACTATGATAAGAATGACGTCGGACGCGAATGGGTCAATGGCATTACGTATACCCTTGATCGTATGAATACGATTTCCTACAGTAAGAGTTATGATTTACAATATAAACGCACGCATGCCGATACTTTTACCTGGGTTAGAAATTTGCATTGCTGGACGTTGACGTTAAACTATGTGAAATATAAAGATCATAGCAATAGTAATTCGTTCAATTGGAACTTATCGCTTGCACGTTGGTAGGGAAAGGGCAGAGGTCGATGAAATTAAAGGAATGGATCAAACAGTTTAAAGAAAAGAAGATCATTGTATACGGCGATTTGGTGGCAGATGTCTATCTGGACGGACAGATTGCAAGGATCTCGCGAGAGGCGCCGGTCTTCGTTTTGGAACAGGAGCGCGAAATCATGGTGCCAGGCGGTGCTGCTAATACGGTGCACAATGTGGCGACGCTCGGCGGCGATGCGATGGCTGTCGGCGTCGTCGGTGACGATCGGATCGGCGAGGAGTTGATCCGTGTATTGGAAAGCAAGAGGGTGAATTGTTCGGGCGTTGTAACTGATGCGACACGGCCAACGATTAGTAAGACGCGGATTACGGCTGGCGGTGAGGCGACAGTTCGTCAGCAGGTGGTTCGAATTGATCGTGAGAAGAAAGAACCCTTGGCAGCGCCACTTGAAGAGGCATTGATTGGCCAGTTACTTAAAAACATTGAGACGGCAGGGGCTGTAGTCATCAGCGATTACGGCAGCCATACGGTCGGTGTTCAGGCCAGGCAGGTTGCGCTGAAACTGTGCCGTGAGAACGGCATTCCCTGCATCGTCGATTCACGTTATGATATTCTGTCTTTTAAAGGGGCAACGCTGGTGAAGCAAAATACGGCAGAGACGGCGGCTGCAGTCGGCTATCATCTGGATGATGAGGCAGCAGTGGAACGAGCTGGTAAAGATTTGCTGGCGAAACTGCAAGGGGAAGCGGTCTTGATCACGCGTGGGCCGGAGGGGATGAGCTTGTTCTTGAAGGACGGCGCGGTCCACCATATCCCGGTGACGAACCGCAGCGAGGTGTTCGATGTGAGCGGCGCTGGAGATACCGTCGTCGCGACAATGGCGCTGGCGTTTGCTGCAGGTGCTTCCATGTTGGAGGCGGCTGTCCTTGCTAATTATGCCGCGGGTATTGTCGTGCGCAAGCTTGGCACGGCGACGACTAACCCGGCAGAATTGAAAAAAGCAATTGAAGAAAAGCATGAAACGAAATAAAGAAAGCCCCACTGAATAGCAAAGTGAGTGTACAATATGAAATTGATAGAACGACAAGATATTCCTAAGTTACGCGAAAAATGGCAGGCGGAAGGTGCGCGGGTTGTGTTTACCAATGGCTGCTTTGACATCCTGCATGCCGGGCACGTGCGTTATCTGCAAGCGGCACGCGAACTCGGAGATTGTTTGGTGCTCGGGCTGAACAGTGATGCGTCGGTACAGCGCCTCAAAGGGCCAAGTCGACCAATCAATAGTGAAGAAGATCGTGCAGAAGTACTAGCGGCCTTATCTGCAATTGACTATGTTGTTATTTTTTCTGAGCAGACTGCAGAAGAATTAGTACGTGAAGTGCGACCAAATGTGTATGTAAAAGGCGGCGACTATAATGTAAAATCGCTGCCGGAAGCGGATATTGTTGCAGCCTATGGAGGAGAGACGGTTTTGATTCCTGAAGTACCTGGACGTTCGTCAAGCAAGGTCATCGCAAAAATTAAGGAGAATCAGGTATGAGCCGGTTACTGTCGATAATGCAAATTATTTCGTCTGCCGAGTGGGGCGGTCGAGAGCAGCATGTGAAGGAGTTGGCGCGCGGTTTGCAGGATTGCGGTCATCGCGTAATGATTGTAACGCGGAACAATGCCTTTCATGTGCGGCGGTATCGTGAGGTTGCGGAGACGCAGGTTCTGCGGCTACGGAATCTGGTTGACTTTCGATCGATAGCGCAATTAGCAGCTTGGATTTGCGAACGTGAAATTGATTGCATTCATGTGCATACCGGCCGTGATGCATGGTTGGCTCTGCTGGCGACAAAGTGGGCCGGGCGCGGCAAAGTGTTTAATTCAAGACATACAGTTTCGCAGGTTAAGACAGACTTCCTGCATCGCTGGTATTATCGAAATTTGGCGGCGGTCATTTGTGTTTCAAATATGGTGCGGCAAGAATTTCTGGCGGCTTGCCCGCTTATTGCGCCGGACAAAGCAGTTGTTGTTTATAATGGAATCGATACGCGGCCATTTCTACAGTTGCAAGCAAAAATTCCATTTTTGCAAGAGCCTTTCCTTATCGGTTATGCCGGACGCATTTCGCCGGAAAAGGGACTGGAGCATCTGGTCGAGGCGGTCGGAATTCTGCGGCGGGATGGTTATAAGCAAGTCAAGCTGGTGCTGGCCGGTAATGCAAAAGCAGATTATAAGCTGCGATTGGAAGAGCTGATTTGCAAGTGGGATTTGCAGGCGTGCGTCGAATTTGCGGGGTTTCAAGAAGAGATTGCTTCTTTTATAAGCGCATTGGACGCTTTCGTTCTGCCCTGTGTATGGCAGGAGGCGTTTGGCTTGGTGTTGTGCGAGGCGATGGTTTGCGGCAAACCGGTTATCAGTACCAAAACGGGCGCACAAAAAGAATTGATTGAAAGCGGAGTAAATGGTCTGTTGATCGATTCGCCCTCTGGCAGTGAGGTTGCAGCAGCGCTGAAGGGTTTAATTGACGAACCGGCGTTGGCGCAACAATTTGGGGAGCGGGCGCGCGAAACGGTTTTGCAACGGTTTACGCTTGAACATATGGTGGAAAGGATGATCGATTGCTATCGAAGGGGCGGTGCATAAACGCAAATTCGACATGGCGGCGAAAAAGGTTTCGACGATGAATATTTTGATTGTAAAGTTGAGCGCGATTGGTGATGTGGTACATGCATTGCCGGCGGCAGCGGCATTAAAGAAGAGCATGCCGTCGTGTAAAATCAGTTGGGTTGTGGAAAAAATGGCATATGATTTGGTTGCTGACCATCCGTATATCGATGAAGCAATCGTATTTGATAAAGCAAAGTGTAAGAGTTTGGGCGGATTGATCTGCTATGCGCCGAGATTCTTGCGCGACTTGCGCCGTCGTCATTTTGACGTGGCGCTCGATTTGCAAGGGCTGATGAAAAGTGCACTGATTGCCTGGGGGAGCGGAGCTGCAAAACGCTATGTCTATGAAAACAGCCGTGAGGGAAGTGACTGGCTGGCGCAGCGCATTGTCGGGCAGCATGCGCTTGGCGGTCATGTGACGGAACGTTACCTGGACGTTGTGCGCTATCTTGGTTGCGATGTGCAAACGGGTTCGGCGGACTATGGAATTTTCGTCAGCGATGAAGAACGTAAAACGGCATATAACCTGGCGCGTCATCAGGGCTTTGACATGAAACAGCGCTATGCGGTGTTTATTCTTGGTGCGAACTGGCCAAACAAAATTTGGCCGCAAGAACATTTTGCCGCAGTTGGCGATGTTCTATATGGGAAAGGAATCATTCCGGTTGTGGTCGGCGGAAGTGGCGACGGTCAATTGGCGGCAATCGTAGCGGAGCAGATGAAGATTCCGCCAATTGACTTAACAGGACGAACCAGTTTAAAACAGCTGGCGGCAATTCTCGAACAAGCCGCTGTCGTGATCGGCGGTGATACGGGGCCGATGCATTTGGCCGCGGCGCTCAAAACACCGACCGTTGCATTGATGGGGCCGACGGATGAGGCTCGCAACGGCCCGTATGGGCAAGGACATGCGGTCGTGATTACGCCGCATGATTGCGCCGGATGTTGGCAGCGCAGTTGTCCGAAAGGTTGGGATTGTCTGGCGGCGCTAAAATCGGAAGCGGTTCTGACTGCGGTGGAGAGGATTTGTCGTTAAAAGGATGGTAGAGCTAAAGGAGCACGCAATGAAGAGTAAAGTGGAACGGATACTGATTATCAATCTGGCGTTTATTGGCGATGTTATTCTATCGACGCCGGTTGCGCGCGCTTTGAGAGCAAAATATCCCAATAGCCGAATTGATATGTTGGTGGTGCCGGTTGCAGCAGAAGTTGCGGTGATGAATCCGTATGTGGATTGCGTTATCGAATATGATAAAAAAGGCCGTCACCGTTCTTGGGGTGCGTTGCGGCAATTAGTCCGACAATTGCGAGCCGAACGCTATGATTTGGCGGTTGCGACCAATTTTGCCTTGCGCGGCGCGCTGATTGCCAGGGCGAGCGGCGCGCCCTGCCGCCTTGGCTATGCTGCACAGCATGGTGAATGGTTTTTGACGCATGCCAGTAAACCGGTGCGTAGCGCCAAACGTCATGAAGCGGAAAATTATCTGGATGTGTTGAAACCGTTGGCTATTTCGGCTCACGATGTCAGTTTGACCTTACAGCCGCCGCCGGAGGCGTACCAAGAGTTGCAGAGCCGTTTTGTGAAGCGTTCGGGAGAGAAATGGCTGGTGATTTGTCCGGTCGGCAGTTATGAACGAAAAAGTTGGAGTAAGGAAGGGTATGCGGCGCTAATCAAGGCACTGGCCGGTCGAGCGCGCATTTTTTTGATCGGCGGCCAACGGGAAAAAGCTGCATTGGACCAGATTAGAGAAATGGCCGAGGGGCAAGGCGAAGTGCTGGCCGGTGAGTTGACTTTGCCGCAGGTAGCGGCGTTGCTGCAGCAAAGCGATTTATTGGTGAGCGTTGATACGGGGCCGTTGCATATAGGACAGGGTGTCGGTATTCCGACCTTGGCGTTATATGGTCCGACAGATCCGGCGATCTGGGGACCTCGCGGCGTGCGGGATCGGGTGATTTATCATCCGGACTGCGAGCCTTGTTGGGGTAAAGGAGATTGCTTGGAAAAAAAGTGTATGGCAAACATTAGTCAGGCAGAAGTGATTAAGAATGCAATGGAAATGTTGGGCTTGTAATAGAAAGGCTGGTACATGATGGCAAATCGTTTGGCGGTTTTAGTGCTGACTCTGAATGAAGAGAAAAACATGAAAGAATGTTTGAGCAGCGTTTTGTTTGCTGATGAACTGGTAGTGATTGATTCGGGCAGCAGTGATCGGACAATCGAATTGGCGCAAGAACTGGGGGCGAACTGTTATGTTCATCCGATGACGGACGGTTTTGCCGGACAGCGCAATTTTGCGCTGCAGAAAACGAAAGCGGAATGGGTCTTGTTTTTGGATGCGGATGAACGGATCACGCCGGAAGCGGCGAATGAAATCCGAAAGGTTGTTGAACAAGGAGAACCGTACGCTTATGAGATTTTGCGGCGTAATATTGTATTTGGGCAACCGGTGCAATATGGCGGGCATAGTCCTGACTATTCTTTACGCTTGTATCCACGTACGGCAATCAGTTGGCAAGGACTCGTACATGAGCAGGCCCTTGTTAATTTGCCGATTCGACAGCTGAAAAATTATATGTGGCATCATACTTACACCAGCTGGGAGCGCTATTTTTTCAAGTTTAATCAATATACGACAATGATGGCCGATCAGATGTACGAAAAGGGAAAACGGGCTGCCTGGAGTGATATCATGATTCGTCCTTGGGTCGGTTTCATCAAGTTCTATTTGCTGAAGAGCGGCTGGCGTGATGGAAAAATGGGATTTATCCTGGCTGCGCTGCATTTTTTTTATACGATGATGAAATACGTGAAACTGTATTATCATCAAGCGGAAGGGGAACATTCGAATGAAATTTGCAATCGTTGAGACGGTCGTCACGCCGGGAGGACATGAAATCGACTATGACCGTATTCTCGTTGAAGAATTGAAGGCATTAGGGCATGAAGTGGAGTTTTACGTGCCGGAAGGCCATCGCTTTCAATGGGACTATCGTGTGCCGATTCATGAAATGCCAGGGAGCGGCGTTTCATATGACGGAATCAGAGGAATCAGGAAGTGGTGGCGTGCTTGCATCCGGGAGCGGCGACGGCATGGCTGGTATGAAACGTTATTTGCCAAAGCGAAGGAAGGCGCGTTTGATGCGCTGATTTTCCCATCGGCCACCTATCGCTATTTGCGCGGCTTGCGCCGCAGTAAACTGCTGAAATCGCCGGTGCCGACTTTCTTTATCATTCACGGACTGACGCCGACAGAAGCCGGACGGTTGTTCGAGCAAGGCGAAGCGGTGCGTAGTGAAAAAAATGTGAAAATCCTTGTACAGACTTTTGCTAGGCAGGCTCTCTCGACGAATCTGCCTAATGTTCATTTCTGCAATCCGCCGGCTTATGTGCCGCGCGATATTCCGGGACGCGGCCTGCAGCAATGTCCAGAAACGCTGACGCTGGGTTTTTTTGGCCAGTACCGCAAAGAAAAGAATCTGGATACGTTTCTGGACGTATTCGGTGCGTGCCGTTTTGAACGGAAGGTGAAGCTGTTGATTCAAGGGGCGACGAAGTCCGATGAGGATGCCGCCGATTTTCAGCGGATCATTGAAAAATACGGTGCGGATGCGCGGATTGAATTTCTGCACAAGGCTTTGATCGGACCGGAGTGGCAGGCAGGGATCGATTCGGTGGATGCGTTGGTCATGCCGTATCCAGCCGAGCGATACCGCTATCATACCTCGGCGATGCTGTCGAACGGGATCGGGTTTTACCGCCCGATGATCATTGCGGACAATGTGAATCCGGAAGTGCTGGCCGAATACGGCGTCGGCATCGCGTTTGACGGCAAAGACCTGCAGGCGTTCCAAACGGCTCTGGAAACTTTCGTAAACACTTTTGATTCACGGTTTGAACAGTACCGTAGCGAACTGCAACGTGCCAACGATGATTTCTCACCGCGCAAATTGGCACAGACATTGGTCGACTTGGCAAAATAAGATAGGGGACGATTTTGAACCGCAAGGACACAAAGGGCGTAAAGAAATAAAAATTTCAAGTTGCGCCTGATCATCATCAGTTGCAAAACATAAAACGTTTCTGTCGATTGTTTCAGGCAGATAAATATCTGCCCTTTGAGTTCTTTGTGTCTTTGTGGTTTATACGTTTTGACTCGAGCGTAAGGAAGTGAATGAAGGTTGAAGATTTTAGTCATCAATCTGATGCATATCGGAGATCTGCTTTTGGTGACGCCGGTGCTGCGCGCATTGCGTAACAATTACCCTGAAGCATATATCGCACTGCTGGCCGATGCGAAGCTGGCGGATTTGGTACGGCTGAACCCTTGCATCGACGAACTGATCGCCTGGGATAAGAAAGGCGAGCAGAACAAGCTTGGCAATTATTGGCGGGCGGTATGCGAATTGCGTGCGAAACGATTCGATATTGCAATCAATTTGCACCAGAATGAACGGGCATCGTTTGCTGCGGCGTTCAGCGGTGCCAAGAAAATTGTCGGTTATTCGACCTGGGGGCCGCACTTTTTCTTCGACCGGATGATGAAGAATCGTAAGGCGATCAAACATCAAGTCGATTCGCATTACGACGTGCTGCGTGAACACCTGGGGATGGAAGAATGCCGTGATCAGGGGCTGGAGATGGTGATTGATTCCGAATCAGAAGAAAGGGCGGATCGATTGTGGCGTACGGCATTTCAAGATGGCGGCGCAAGAAAGATTGTTGGTTTGAATGTCGGAGCCAGCTGGCCGACGAAGCGTTGGCGCGGCGAGTATTATGCCGAGTTGGCGGATCGTCTGTTGGAACTGGGCTATGGTGTCGTGTTTTTCGGCGGTCCGATGGATGTGGAAATGGTCGAAGAGGTGCAGGCGCAGATGAAACGGCGCGAGCATCCGCAGTGCAAGACGCTGACCGGGAAGATGTCACTGATGGAACTGGCGGCGCTGCTGAAAAAATGCAATGTGCTGGTCACGAATGATTCCGGCCCGATGCATGTGGCGGTCGCGATGAAGGTACGCATCGTCACGATGTTCGGTCCGTCGCCGGTACCGGGTTTCTATCCCTACAACGACACCAGCGTCAACATCAAAAGCGATATGCACTGCCATCCGTGCGGCCTGCACCAATGTCCGACCGATCACGAATGCATGCGTGGAATCAGCGTTGAATTGATGCTTACATATACGTTGGAACAGTTAGAGCAACCGCGAACGTATGGAAAAGGGATGTATATTGAACCGAACGACAAAATGTTTCGCAAAGCGGAAGAGCTTATATCTCCAATAGGCCATTAGAAGGAATGCTTTTTAAAAATGAACGCACATCATAGCAGAGACACTGATTGAGGCAAGTAAAAGGATGGGTTGAATGAATCGTTACATAGAATTGGATTCGTTAAGAGGGATTGCGGCATTTTCGGTGATGCTGTCGCATGTATTGATAGTCTATCCGGCTTTTTATCAGAATACATACGATCAGGGATATCTTACGATCCTTAATTGGCTGAAATATTCGCCGCTGCATCTGTTTTGGGTAGGACAGGAGGCGGTACTGTTCTTTTTTATTTTGAGTGGCTTCGTATTGTATCTGCCGTATCGCAATGAGCGTCAGCTGCCCTATAAAAAGTATTTGATAAAACGGATCTGCCGAATTTATCTGCCGTATCTGGCGACATTGCTGTTCGCGTATCTTCTTCGATCCCTTTCGGATAGTGAAAAGATTCCGGAATTGAGCTATTGGTTCAATGAATTGTGGTCAAGGCCTTATTCCTGGAAAACGATAGCGAGTCATTCTAGTTTAGTTGGGAGTTTTGATACGAACGCACTGAATCCGGTCATCTGGTCTTTGGTGGATGAAATGAGGATTTCCATTCTCTTCCCGCTTTTGGCTGTATTTGTCCTGCGTTATAACTGGAAAATTGTAGCGTTGCTTTGTGTCTTTCTTTCCTCCCTGCACTGTGGGTTGATTGCGCATGGCAGTGCGACCTTTCATTATGCAGCGATGTTTTTGATCGGAGCGGCCTTGGCAAAAAATCAGGCTGAGATTGTGAATAGGTTTTGCACACAAAGGAGAAGCGTGAAGATCATGCTTTTTGCTGTAGCGACTTTTCTCTATACGATCCGGTGGAGTGCATATGGAGCGTTTGAATCGGCTCGGGCCATTGGAGCAAGAGAGTACATTGCCGCGGTAGGCATCATCATTTTTATCATTGTCGCGCTTTCATCGAATACGGCGAAGCGGATATTGCATATGAGACCGGTTGAGTTTTTGGGAAAAATATCCTATTCATTGTATTTGGTTCATATGCCGATTCTAATTTGTTTATTGCATGCTTTTCACGAAACGATAGCGATGAACGGGATTGCCTTGCTGGTAATCGTCGTCTCTTTGCTTGTGGCATCGCTGAGTTACTATATGATTGAACTGCCGGCGATCCGATTTGGGAAAGCGATAATTGGCAGGATGTAAATGATAAGAAAGGTAAAGGCGTTATTATGAAAAATTTGTTAGACGCAGCGTTTGATGAACATCAGCAAACCATTGACCGGTTGCGCAGACAAAGCGATCTGATTCTTCAGATTGCTCAAGTTTGGCGCGTTGCCCTAAAAAACGGCAATAAGATCTTGTTTTGCGGTAATGGCGGCAGCGCAGCGGACTGCCAGCATCTGGCGGCGGAGCTGGTCGGACGTTTTGTCAAAGAACGGAAGGGGTTGCCGGGGATTGCACTAACGACAGATACGTCTATTCTTACGGCGGTAGGAAATGATTATGGTTTTGATCGTGTATTCTCCCGCCAGGTCGAGGCCCTTGGCAGGCCAGGGGATGTGCTTGTCGGCATCAGTACTTCCGGTAATAGTCCGAACGTACTGGCTGCCATGGCTGAAGCGAAGAAACAGGGAATGATAACGGTTGGCTTTAGCGGCGGAACGGGCGGTAAGCTGAATGGGGCGGCGGATGTTTGTCTGGTTGTCGAAGCGGCTACAACGGCAAGGGTACAAGAGGGCCATATTCTAGTCGGACATTTGCTGTGCCAGCTTTGTGATGAGGAGTGAAATCGTGCAGAAGCGAAATCGAAAATTGCAAGCCTTTGCGGAAACGAAGTTGAACGAAACCGGCATCCTCGTTGTCGGCGATGTGATGTTGGATAAATACTATTTTGGTGAAGTGAAGCGCATTTCACCGGAAGCGCCGGTACCGGTCACAAGGGTAATTCGCGAAAAGGGAACGCTCGGCGGCGCGGCCAATGTAGCACACAACTTGGCTCGTCTCGGCTGTGCGACCTATCTGTGTGGCGTTGTTGGGAGCGATCATCATCGCCAGTACCTGCAGGGCCTATTGGATGAACGCGGCATTGACGCGGCTGGACTTGTGGAAATTGACGGCCCCACGACGACGAAGCTTCGAATCATCGGCGGTCACCAGCAAATGATGCGACTTGATTTCGAGGAAACGACTGCTGCCAGCGGTGCGGTTGCGGCGGCGATTGTGCGCCAGGTAGAACAGTTGGTTCCGAAAACGGTGCAGTGCGTGATTCTGTCAGACTATGCGAAAGGCGTCTGCACACCGGATATCTGTCAACGGATCATTGCGCATTGCAATCGGCATAATGTGCCGGTCGTCGTTGATCCGAAAGGAACGGATTGGCGTAAATACGAACAGGCATCATACATTACGCCGAACCTGAAAGAACTGAATGAAGCGCTTGGCGGAGGCGTCGCGAATGAGGATGAAGAAATTCGCAATGCGTCGCAGCGGATTCGCAGAAAATACAAAATCAGCAATGTTCTGGTCACACGCTCGGAAAAAGGTCTTAGCTTGATCGGGTCGCGCAAAGCGGTGCATATTCCGACATATGCGCAGGAAGTATTTGATGTTTCAGGTGCGGGTGATACCGTTATTGCGGTATTGGCGGCGGCGATCGGAGCAGGAGCCAACACCTCGGACGCTGCATATCTGGCCAACCTTGCGGCTGGCGTTGTCGTAGGGAAAGTCGGCACTTATGCGATAAGCTTGCAGGAACTGCTGGATACACTGGAACGAACGCCGAGTGAGACTGTTTAAAACAGTTTTTTAAGTATAAAAAGATGGACAGGAGGCTGCACAATGTTTATTGTAACGGGAGGCGCCGGGTTTATCGGCAGCAATTTGGTAAAAGGGTTGAATGAGCGGGGACAGGACGACATCTTGATCGTGGACAATCTCGGTTCCAGCATGAAATTCAAAAATCTGAACTCTTTGCGCTACCGGGATTTTTTGCACAAGGATGATTTTTTAACGCGACTGGAGAGCGGCGAATACGGCCATGAGCGAATCGAAGGAATTTTCCATAATGGCGCCTGTTCGGCGACGACCGAATCGGACGGCAATTACATGATGAGAAACAACTATGAATACAGCAAGACGCTGCTGCATTTTGCGATTGATCGTAAGATACCGTTCATTTATGCTTCATCGGCTTCGGTCTACGGCAATGGAGAAAACGGATTTTGCGAAACGGAAGAATGCGAGAAGGCGTTGAATGTGTATGCGTTTTCCAAGCTGCAGTTTGACCGTTATGTGCGGCGCGTATTGCCGCAGGCCACGAGCCAGATCGTCGGTCTGCGCTATTTCAACGTATTCGGTCCGAACGAAGTGCACAAAGGGCGCATGGCATCGACGCTGTTTCATTTTTACAATCAGATCAGCGAATCCGGCATCGCCCGCTTGTTCGGCGAGTACGGAGGCTATGGGCCAGGCGAGCAGCGGCGTGATTTCATTTATGTGAAAGATGTTGTGAATGTGAATCTGTTTTTTCTCGAGAATCTGTCGACAAGCGGAATCTTCAACTGCGGTACCGGACATGCGCGCTCGTTCAATGATGTGGTTCATGCGGTAGCGAAGGCCTGCGATAAAGGCACGATTGAATACATCCCTTTTCCGGATGATTTGAAAGGGAAATACCAAAGCTATACGCAAGCCGATGCGGGAAATTTGTTGCGGGCGGGATATCGTGACGGCTTCACGTCGCTGGAAACGGCAGCTGCAGAATACATCGATTGTTTAAAACAACAGGGAGGTCTTCTATAACAGTAGCCTAGATGCGATGCTTGCAGAAACGGGCTTGAGAAAACGGGGTGGATGAATTGGCGACAAGAAAACCGGCGGTGTTTTTTGACCGGGATGGCGTGTTGAATGTTGATAAAGGTTATTTGTATCAACCGGATGAACTGGTTTGGATTGCCGGGGCCCGTGAAGCGATTCGCTACTTTAACGAACATGATTATCGTGTTTTCGTTGTGACGAACCAAAGCGGCGTTGCGCGAGGCTACTATACGGAGTGCGATGTACAGAGCTTGCATGAATTTATGAATGAAGAGCTGCAGAAAATCGGCGCCCACATCGACGCATTCTATTATTGTCCGCATCATCCAAAGGCAAAACTGGATGTATACCGGCTAGACTGCGAATGCCGTAAACCGCTGCCAGGAATGATTCGGCGTGCACTGGGCGAATGGCCTGTAGAACTGCAGGCGTCACTGCTGGTCGGTGACAAGGTGTCCGATGTCGAGGCGGCGCAAGCCGCAGGCATCAAAGGACTGCTCTTTGAAGGAAGCGATTTGTACGAATTTTTGCAGGAAAGAGGGTTCATATGCGAGAAAACGCCAACATCTTAATTTCCTGTACCGTTAACCTGGGCGATGTCGTGTTGGCAACGGCTGCCGTCGCATTGTTGAAAGAGCAGTATCCGACGGCTGGCATTACAATGCTGGTGAAAGATTCGGTGGCGCCGATTCTGGAAGATCACCCGCTGTTAAAGGAAGTGTTGGTACTGCCCAATCGTCCCAAAGAGCGCTCATTAAAGAAATTGTGGCAATTCGTGAAAGAAATCCGTAAGCGTCGCTTTGACATGGCGATTTTGCTGGATCGAAAACTGCGTCCGGCGCTCTTGGCTTGGCTGGCCGGCATTCCGGTTCGCGTCGGCGCAGACCGATTGTTCGACAACAAGCCGAGCTCTATTCGCCATCTATATACGGATGTGGTGAAGGTTCCGGACGATTTTCTAAAAACGCATCAGGCGGAGTTGTTTCAAAGTGTGATTCGCGGCTACTTTCACTGCGAAGGTTCGGCGAGGCCTTCGATAGGAAAACTTAGTGAAGCGCACCGGGAACGAGCCCAAGCGTTATTGCCGGCGCGGCGCGAGGGGGCATTCCGGATTGCACTATGTGTAAAAGGGACCTACTATCTGAAAGACTGGCCGCAGGAAAACTGGGGTGAACTGCTGGCACAGCTCGATGCGATGATCGATGCGGACTATGTGATCGTCGGCGCACCGGCCGATGCGGCGTATGCCGAACAGATTGCAGATAAAGCGAAGCGGCCGCTAAAGAACCTGTGTGGCCAGACCAATCTGAAAGAACTGGCTGCGCTGATTGAAGCCGTCGATCTGTTCATCACGATTGATACCGGTGCGATGCACATTGCGGCAACGCAGCCGACGCCGGTCATCGGGCTGTTCCGCTGCGTTTCGGCTAATCGTTGGCGTCCCTGCAGTGACTCAGGCGATGTCCTGACGATTCGATTACCAGAGTGTCCGGCGGTGACGACGCCGGAGGATTGCCCGATGCAGTACTGCGTCGATCAAATTGCGGTAGAGTCGGTAGTTGAGCGGGTGCTGGCGAGACTGCGGTAATACGAAGGTGAAGGAAAAGGAGCCGTATGGAAGAAAAAGAACTTGTTTCAATTATCGTTTGCACCTATAATCGCTGCGATCATCTGAAGCGGACGCTGGAAAGTCTGAAACAACTTCGCTATTCGCCGGTTGAGATCATCGTGGTCGATAATAATTCAACCGATGAGACGGAAAAGGTGGCGAGTGAGTTTCCGGTGCGTTATTTAAAAGAACTGCGACCGGGCGTTGCGCATGCGCGCAATTGCGGCTTGCAGGCCGCAACGGGAACGTATGTTGGCTTTGTTGATGACGATGAGACGGTGATTGCGGAATGGGTGCAAGGCATGCTGCAGGGCTTTGCGCTGTCGCCGGATGTGGCGGCGGTGACAGGGCCGGTCTATCCGGTCTATGAAGTGCCGCTGCCTCGCTACTTGCGCGATGACATCAATGTGGTGCCGGATGAAGATCGCTATAAGAAGTTTGGCCTGATTCCGTTGAATGAAACGATGGGAACCGGTAATTCGATGTTCCGGCGAAGCGCGTTGGAGGGCATCCATTTTCGTACCGAACTGGGACGACGTCAAGGATCATTGCTTGGTGGGGAAGACAGCGATTTTATTTTTCAGATTTATGCCAAGGGGTACCGGGCGGCCTATTCACCGAATGCAGCCGTGGACCATTCCATTCCCAAGGAACGGTTGTCGTATGCGTACTTTATCCGGCGTTATTTTTTTGAAGGAATTACCGAATATGTGCGCAAAGGCTCCACTGTGTTTTGGCGGCGATTGCTGAAGCCGATTCCGGGAATACTCTCTTTATTGTTAGCCTTACTGACGCTGCAACCGACGAAAAGTGTGACGCGATTGCTGCGACTTTGCCAGACTTTGGGGATTTTGTATGGCCCTTTATATATGGCGAAACAACAAAAGCTTTCTGAGCGAAAATAGAGAAGTATTAGCTGAAATTGCCTAGAGAAATGTTTTTTTAGCAATAATGTTTAATTTCTCAATTTAGTTAAAGAAGAGAGAGAGAGAGAATGAACGAAAAATGGTTATACACAATTAGTTATGCGGCGATGCTGTTATATGCACTTGTCCCGGTCACATCAACTGCTTTTGCTGATAATGCATTGCGATTGGCTTGTTTGATGCTCTTGATTATGATTGCAATGAGACACAAGTTACAGAATAATGGTATTATAAAAATAATGGCTGTTTACAGTGTTGCCTTAATAATTTCAGTTTTAGTAAATCCGAATATAAAAGAAGGGTTAAACTTAACTTGGCAACGTATTTTTGAAATGAGTCCATTTGTTATTATGGTTACGATGATACAAAACAAAGGGCGAATATATTCTTTGCTAAAGGTTTTTCTGGCGGCAATGTTAATTGCGGATGTAACCTATATATATCAATTTTCAACTAAGTTTATACTTGCGAATAACTTCGGGTATCGTCCATCTGGTTTTTTCTATTGGGAAGGATGGTTCATGCAAATTTTTCTTTTAATGGTAATTCCAATATGTGTAATAATGTGGAGCGAGCTTTGGAATAATAAAAGAAAAACGGAACGTGCCTTAATTGGAGTGACCTTATTTCTATCGTTAATTGCATGCCTTATGAGTTTTAGTCGAGGCGTATGGTTAACGTTGGTTTTATTTTTATTTTTTTATAGTGCGATTCGATTTCATAAAAGGACAAAAGCATTTTTTTCGATTGTTTTAGGAATGGCTGTTTTTATGGCTGTTTTTATGGCGTCTTTTCCAGTGGTCAAAGATCGATTAGTGTCAATTTTTGATGTTAATATTGGGCCAAATGCGAATAGAGTATTGGCATGGCAGAGTTCGTGGCATATGTTTAAAGATTATCCATTGTTTGGTTTGGGACAAGGAAATTGGTTTACGAACTATAAGGAAAAGTATATTAATCCTGCGGAAACAGAAAGGGTACCTAATGCGCACAGTAACTATATGCAGTTACTAGCAGAGACGGGAGCGATTGGTTTTAGTACGTATATGGCCCTTATGTTGTCGGTACTGGTAGTAGCAAGTGTAAGATGGCGAAGCGCAAAAAACAATGAACAGCGGGCTGGTGCTGCAATAATGTTCTTTTCGATGGCAAACTTTCTTTTTATTGGAATAATGGGAGATTTTAAAGATACAAGAACGGTTGTGGAAACCCTTTGGTTTACGGTTGGAGCTGGTTACGTGCTAGGGAACGAAAAAGAAGATCAGAAATATTGTGAGTAAAAGGTTCTAAAAATACGAAGAGTACCAGGGAATGATGAGCTATGGTTGGGTGAAGTAGAGAAAATGTACAGCAAGCGAGGGTGATACCATGAAGGTGCTGTTAACAGGTCCGGATTTTTTTGACTATACTGAGAGCGTGGCTTGGGCAATTCGTGAGCATGGGCATCAAGTTGAATGCCTACCTTATCTTGGTTATGAGCAAACGTGTGGTTACATTGCAAAGAAAAAATTAAAGTGGGGGTTTACTGCTGAAAAAGAAAATCATAACGCGGCTTGGAATGAGCGACTGAGGAACCTGATTTGTAGAGGCGATATAGACCGCATGGTTGTAATGAATGGTTCATGGATTGAGTATCGTGTGATTGAGGATGCTAGAAAACGTGGAATTCATTTAACACTATGGTTAATAGACAGCATCCGTAGGATGCCGGAGAATGAAGAAAAGTTGAAGCTATATCATAGCGTATATTCATTTGAACCTGCCGATATTCCGTACTTGCAGGAAAAATGTAATGTTTTTGCAAAATATTTATCAGGCGGCTTTGATCCTCGTATTTACAAAGAACAGCCTACGGAAAAAGACATTGATATTTGTTTTATTGGGGCTTCAACTAATAAGCGGAATACAATTTTGCAGAAGGTGGCAGAATATGCAAAGATAGAGAGGCTAAAGTTTCTGGTCTATGGATGCTACTGGGATGAACGATATTTTTGGAAGAGAAAGCGATTTCAACGTCGCTATGCTCCGCTAGGAGAATTTGTACAAAATCATAATATTTCTGCATATGAAGTGGCGAAAATTTACAGACGTTCACGCATTTGCATTAACATCCATATTGAAGAGCATAATGGTCCGAATTCTCGTATATTTGAAATTATAGGAACCAAAAGTTTTCAACTTGTAGACGATAAATTGACGCTTGAAAACGTAATTCGGCGTGGCGAAGAAGTTGAGACCTATCAAAATGCGGAAGAACTGGTTGAAAAAATCGATTATTACTTGAAACATCCAGAAAAGATTGCCGCCAACGTGGAAAAAGGATATGCTCGTGTGACAAAAGAACATGATATTCGAAAAAAAGCGGCTGTGCTTCTACAAGAAATGGGGGATGAAGCATGAAAATGCTGAAACGAATTTTTGTCAGCAAACAGGCTGGCATTGGAGATGTGATTTTGCTTACGCCGATATTAGCGGAAATGAAGCGCCAAATGAATTGTTGGATTACATTAATGGTCTTTAAAAATGCAGTCGACGCAGTGCAAGGACTTCCTTTTATTGACGAAGTATTTGTGTATGACAAAAAAAAAGATAGTAGTTGGAGCGTCATAAAAAAAATGCGGGGGCATGATGCGGCGATTTTTTTTGATTTACAATATCGTCCGACTTTACTGGCTTTTTTGGCACGGGTTCCACTACGTGTAGGGATTGCGCATAAACGAAAACTGTGGCTTACGCATGCCACGACATGGGAAAAGCATCTGGATCATATCTACGAACCGTATGCATCGGCGGAACTGCTGAAAAAAACATTAGGAATTGATATGAAAACAACCGCGTTGGAACAGCTTTATTTTGCTGAGGCAACAGAAATGGAAAAAATAGCGGTGGAAAAAATGTTAGAGGAAGGCGGAATAAAGCAAGGTGTCGCATATGTGGCTTGTTCGCCGCTCACCGCTTTGTTTTTAAAAGATTGGCCGAGAGAAAAGTGGCGAGAATTATTCGTGCGTTTGTACGAAGAACAGGGGATTTTGACAGTTGTATTTGGTAGTTTTGGCGAGCAGAATATAACATGGAATATGCCTGGCGTGGTTAATTTAAGTGGGAGGACAAATTTACGTCAGGCGGCATATATTGTAAAAAAAGCCAAGCTGCTGGTTAATTCTTGCAGTCTGCCGATTCACATGGCGGCTGCATACGATACGCCCTGCGTCGCTCTATACGGACATACTGATCCGAAACGTTGGGCTCCGCGGCGTAACTGCAGTGTGATTATGGCAGGAGTGTCGTGCAGTCCGTGTGATGGATACGCCGGGTCGAATTGCAAGGAGCCGCGATGTATGGCGGAAATTTCAGTTGATGAAGTATATCAGGCATGTTGTGAATGTCTGCAAAAAAGAAGGCAAGAATTGTTGTAGAATAAAGGTAGGAATGCGAAACTCTGAAAAAGGAGGATATCGAAACAGTGCAGCATTGGTTGTACTGTCTTGATAGGATTCGAATAAATTATGGAGCATGCGTATCAGAAACATAAAATTCTGGTTTTAAACGGTTCGCGAAAACGAAATGCATTTGTAAATGTGGCCGAAATTTATAAACCTATGTCAGCTATTGCCAGATGTTTACAGAGATTGCATGAACATTTGCCGATTTGTGGTGAAGAAATTTGGTATGAAGATTGGAAAAAAGAGATTGAAAACTATGATACGGTGATCTTGTTTGATGGTTTGCGAGGACCAGATATTATTAAATATATACATAGAAAAAATCCTCAGATACGAATTGTGATTTATTATGTGAACAAGTTTTCACCGAACGGTCGAAATCATCCGCGTAACTTCCGTCATTTACCGTGCGAGTTATGGTCGTTTGACAAAAATGATTGTGAGGAACACGGAATGAAACACAGTCGCTTTTGCTATGATGATATGTTTGCGAATGAGGAGATTCTTGCTGCGTATGAAAAAGGGCCGGATCCGCAAGCGGAATTTTATGACGCATTTTTTATTGGCGTGGATAAAAATCGACTGAAAAAGGTCATTGAGTTAAAAAAAATGTTGGAGGGATATCAATATCGAACTAAGATAGTTTTAAAGAAGGCCCGTCAGCAATCGTATAAGGAATGCTCGTTGGAAGAACTCGAAATTCTAACGGAACAAGGAGTATCTTATGCTGAAGTGGTGAAAATGATTTGGCAAACAAAAGTGATTATTGAATTAGAAGATACGGGGCAAAATGGTTTAACGCTAAGATCGCTAGAATCTCTATTTTTTAAGAAAAAGCTGATTACCGACAATTCGGAAATTCGTAGCTATGCATTCTATCAGCCAGAAAATATTTTTATTCTCGGATTAGACAAAGAAGAGCGATTGAAAGAATTTTTACAAAGCGCGTATCAACCAGTGGCGGATGAAGTGGTACAGGAATATACGTGGGAGCGGTGGTTGGACCGTTTTTATATAGAACTGGAGAACGTGAGTACGAAAAGTGATTTGAAATAAAGAATGGATCAATGAAAGAAGGATTGTCATGGAACAGGCTCTTAAGATAACCGGATTGTTGGCAACCGATTTTTTGATACTAATATTGGCGCCATATACTGCGTTGCTAATTAGGATGGAAGGTAATTATCAGGATCCGTTTTTCTCGACGCTATATACGGTTTTGCCAATTTTTATATTAATAGGTTTAACAGCGTTTTATTTTTCTGGACTATACAGACGAATGTGGCGATATGCTAGTGTCAATGAAGTGGTGGCCATCCTTAATGCGGTATTAATTAGTGTGGTACTGAATATTACATATTTGTACATAGCTCAAATTCGTTTGCCTTACAGTTTTCATTTTATTAATGCATTGTTGTTGCTTACCTTTGTTGGTGGGACTCGTTTTTGTGTGAGAATGGCGCATTATTTCCGCAAACGGCAGGAACAGCAGAATGTAAAGAATGTATTGATTTATGGTGCAGGCGATGCTGGAGCAATGCTGGCAAGAGAAATTCAACATCAGCACTATGGTGAAAAGAGATTGGTTGGGTTTATTGATGATGCCGAGGCGAAACGGAATCGAACGATGTTTGGAATCAGGGTGATAGGTAATCGAAGCTGTTTACGTGAGGTGGTGGAAGATAACGGCATTCATGAAATTATTGTTGCTATGCCATCGATTAATGGAATTATGTTGAGAGAAATTATACGCGAATGCAAAAATACAAAATGTAGCGTGAAAATATTGCCGGAATCATATGGATTACATGATGGAAAAGTTAGTATGCAGGAATTGCGCAATGTTGATCTGGAAGATTTACTTCGACGGGATCCGGTGCATTTGGATTTAGAACAAATTACTGCCTATCTGAGAGGAAAACGAGTTTTGGTTACTGGGGCTGGTGGTTCGATCGGATCGGAATTGTGTCGGCAAATCATCGAAATGATGCCGCAGACATTGATTTTACTTGGGCGTGGTGAAAACAGTATTTATGAGATTGAATATGAATTGCGGAATAAAATTTCGCAAATCGAGGTTGTCCCGCTGATTGGAGATATTCGGGATGCGGCGCTTATGGAACACATTTTTGAAAAATGGCATCCTCAAGTGGTTTTTCATGCTGCAGCGCATAAGCATGTCCCGTTAATGGAGGCTCAACCGGTTGAAGCAATCAAGAATAATGTGTTTGGTACAAAAAATGTAGCAGAAGCGGCAAAGCGTTTTCAATGTGAGATTTTTGTAATGATCTCCACGGATAAAGCAGTGAATCCGACCAGCGTAATGGGAGCTACAAAGCGAGTAGCAGAACTGATTATTCGACAACTGAACGGGGGCGGGACAAAATTTGTTGCCGTTCGTTTTGGCAATGTGCTCGGGAGTCGCGGTAGCGTTATTCCTCTATTCAAGAAACAGATTGCACAAGGGGGACCTATAACGATTACGCATCCGGATATGAAGAGATATTTTATGACGATTCCTGAAGCCAGCCAGTTGGTTCTCCAAGCAGGTGCAATGGCACAGGGGGGAGAGGTCTTCGTACTGGATATGGGTGATCCTGTTAATATTAAGGATATGGCATGCGATTTGATTGAACTCTCAGGATTAGAGCCATACAATGATATTGCGATTGAATTTACAGGCTTGCGGCCAGGTGAAAAACTATTTGAAGAGTTGCTGAATGCGGAAGAGGGCACCGCAGCATCAAAGCATGAAAAAATTTATATTGCCAATTTAAATCCGTTGGAACTAGCAGAATTAGAACGGGGAATGAGGAAGTTGGAATCAGTAACGGATCGAGCAGATGCTATTGAGGCATTAATGGAAATGCTTTCGACGTATTGTGACGCACGCAAAAAACATGGGATTCAGTAGGAGGAGTATCTTGTTAAAACGTAGTTTTGATTTTTTTATGGCAGGAATTTTTATGATTCTTTGTTGGCCTCTCTTGCTATTTGTTGCTATTTTGGTGAAGGTGGACTCTAAGGGGCCCGTTTTTTTTACACAACGACGAATTGGGAAAGGTGACAAAGAATTTTTGATGTATAAATTCCGGACAATGGCGCTGGGAACACCGGAAGTTGCCACGGATCAGTTGACGAATAGCGCGCAATACATAACCGGTGTGGGATATTATTTGAGAAAGTTTAGCATTGACGAATTACCGCAACTAATCAATATTTTGAAAGGTGACATGTCGATTGTCGGGCCACGACCGGCACTGTACAATCAGCATGACTTACGATGGGAACGTAATAAAAGAGGCCTTTCAGAGCTTACACCGGGCTTGACTGGTTGGGCGCAGGTGAATGGACGAGATGATATTTCTTTAGAAGATAAAGTGCGTTTAGATGCAGAATATTTGACGAATAAATCTTTTTTGTTTGATTTACGAATTATTGGAATGACTATGTTCCATGTTGCAGAGGGAAGCGGTGAGCGGCGATAAGTACAGGAGGATGCATGAAAATAGATAGTATGCTAGAAGAAAAAATAGTAAATGAACCACCAGTAATTAGAATACTTTATGTAATTACAATGTCTATTATTGGCGGTGCACAAGTTCATTTGTTGCAGTTAATAGATGAACTTGCAGAGTATATTGAACCACATGTCGTGGTCGGTGAGACTGGCTGGCTCTATGATGAACTGATCAAGAGAAATATATCGGTATATTGCATTGAAAGTTTAGTTAGGGAAATTTCTTTGTTAGATGATGTGAGAGCAACTGCTGGAATAGCAAAAATTATTAATCGAATCAAGCCGGATATAGTGCATTGCCATTCTAGCAAAGCAGGAATTGTAGGACGTATCGCTGCAAAATGGTGCGGTGTACCAGTGTTGTTTACAGCGCATGGTTGGGCATTTACCGAAGGCGTAACAGAATGGAAACGGAAGATGTATAAGGCCATTGAACGTGTGGCCACGAGTTGGTCGGAAAAAATTCTTTGCGTTTCGGAATATGATAGAAATCTTGCATTGACAGTGATGCCGAAACAGGCAGATAGGCTTTTGCTGGTACATAACGGAATTGGAAGTCTTCCAATTTTGAAGCATAGAGAGTTGAACGGTCCGATTCGATTTATCATGGTTGCTCGGTTCATGGAACCGAAAGATCAAGAAACGGTACTGCGGGCGGTGGCACAGCTAAAAAATGAGCAAATAAGATTTTCAATGACCTTTGTTGGTGATGGAGAAAAATTGGAGGCTGCAAAAAAAAATGCGACAGACTTGGAACTGAATAAGTATGTAACGTTTTTGGGGGCACGTGGTGATGTGGAACGAATTTTGGCGGAACAGGATGTATTCTTGCTAATTAGCAAATGGGAAGGGCTGCCAATCAGCATATTGGAAGCGCTTCGTGCAGGGATGCCGGTGATTGCATCAAATGTTGGAGGGATACCGGAAACAGTAGAAAATGGATTCAATGGTTTTTTAGTAGAACGACAAAATCAACAAGCATTGGTAGATTGCATGAAGCGATTTGTAGCTGACCCCAACTTGATCGAAAAAATGGGGGGGAATGGACGGAGAAAATTTGAAGCTGAATTTACAAGTGCACAAATGGCTAAAATCGTGTTGACTATATACAAAAATATTGTGAAACGCCTATAAACTGACAAAAAGAAGGAAGTTTTGTATAAAAGACGAATAAAACATTGAGTATAGAAATTACTCAATGTTTTATTCCTTTACAAGACGACTATATGATAACTAGGAGAAAAAAATGCTGGATTCTATTATTACGTCAAAAACACGGATACAAATGCTATTGCGTTTTTTTATGAATCCGGAGAGGGAAGCATATTTGCGAGAACTGGCTTCAGAAATGGGAGATTCAACTAATGGGATTCGTGTGGAACTCAATCATTTGGCAAAAGCTAAACTGATTGAGTGTGTGTCGGAAGGTAGGACGAAATCGTATAGAGCCAATCGAAAACATCCGATCTTTCCCGAATTGCATGCGATTGTAAAAAAGATGATGGGCGTCGATACGCTGTTGGCCGAAATTATTGAGCGGCTTGGAGACGTGAAGACTGCTTTTATTACGGGAGATTACGCGCGCGGAATTGACGGCGGCATCATTGATTTGGTATTAGTGGGGAATGTTGATCAGGCCTATTTGCAAGAATTGGTGAAAAAGGCAGAAGGACATTTTGGGATGCGGAAAATACGTTGCCTTTGCTTGCAAATCGATGAAAAGGATTGGCAAGAACGTTTAAAGTGTGAGCAGGAATATTTGGAGATTTACCATAAAGAGTAATCTTAGGTGTGTAGCTCAGCAAAGAAAAGATTTTGAAATGGCAGGAGATATACAATGTTTACGTTAAATGATAAGAATGTTTTGATTACCGGAGGAACCGGTTCGTTTGGAAAACAGTTCATTAAGGCAGTATTGGAAAAGTATACCCCGAAGAGATTGATTGTCTATTCGCGTGACGAATTGAAACAATTTGAAATGCAGCAAGTGTACAATCAAGACTGTATGCGCTATTTTATTGGAGATGTACGTGATGGAGCTCGTTTACGTCAAGCGATGCGCGGCGTTGATTTTGTTGTGCACGCGGCAGCTCTCAAGCAGGTGCCGGCTGCCGAATACAATCCGATGGAATGCATCAAGACGAATGTTAACGGGGCGCAGAATGTGATCAATGCCGCGATTGAAAATGAAGTTGAAAAAGTGGTTGCCTTGTCAACGGACAAAGCAGCGAATCCGATTAACTTATACGGTGCGACAAAATTAGTGTCAGACAAGTTGTTTGTGGCAGCAAACAATGTTGTAGGCGGGATTCGAACAAAATTTGCTGTGGTTCGTTACGGCAATGTTGTAGGATCGCGAGGTTCGGTCGTGCCCTTCTTTAAAAAACTACTGGCCGAGGGGGCAACAGAACTTCCGGTGACTGATGAAAAAATGACGCGGTTTTGGATCACGTTGCCGCAGGGCGTTGAATTTGTGATGAAATCGTTTCAACGTATGCATGGGGGGGAAATCTTCGTGCCGAAGATTCCGTCGAGTCGGATTACTGATTTGGCGAAAGCGATCGCACCGCAGGCTGCAATTAAAATTATCGGAATTCGTCCAGGCGAAAAACTCCATGAGATTATGTGTCCGGCGGATGATTCACATTTGACGCTCCAATTTCATGATCATTATGTAATTAAACCGACGATTACCTTTTTTGCTCAACCTGATTACAGCGTGAATAAACTGGGCGAAGGAGGAATGCTTGTTGAACAAGGCTATGAATATAATTCTGGCACAAATCCGGTGTTTTTGAGCATAGAAGAATTGCGGGAGCTGATTTGACATGCGTAATATTCCCTATGGGCGACAAGATATTTCTAGTGAAGATGTTCAGGCCGTACTTGAGGTGCTGCAGTCAGACTGGCTGACGCAAGGGCCGGCAGTGGAGCATTTTGAGCGAATGGTAGCGGACTACTGTGGCGCCGACTATGCGGTAGCGGTAAACAGCGCTACGTCGGCGCTGCATATTGCATGCATGGCGGAGGGGCTGGGGGAAGGTGATTGGTTGTGGACTAGTCCCAATACATTTGTCGCATCGGCTAATTGCGCTTTATATTGCGGTGCCCAAGTCGATTTTGTCGACATTGATGAGAAAACGTATAATATTAGCGTGGCCAAATTGGAAGAAAAACTGCATCAGGCCGATGAGGCGGGAAGGTTGCCTAAAGTGGTCATACCGGTGCATTTTTCCGGGCAGTCATGTGATATGGAACGAATTCATGCATTAGCGATGCAGTATGGTTTTAAAGTGATAGAAGACGCTTCACATGCAATTGGCGGAAAATATCAAGGCAAGGCGATCGGAAATTGCGCCTATGCGGATATGACGGTGTTCAGTTTTCATCCGGTGAAAATAGTAACGACGGCTGAAGGCGGCATGGTTTTAACCAATGACAAGGAACTGTATGAACGGTTAATTCGTTTACGTAGCCATGGTATAACGAGAAATTCGGCATATATGGCAGGGGAGACACACGGCCCGTGGTATTATCAGCAGATAGAACTTGGTTACAATTATCGCATGACGGATCTTCAAGCTGCGCTCGGCGCGAGCCAGTTAAAGCGGATTGATGAATTTGTGATGAAACGCGACTATCTTGCCAAGCGCTACACCCAGAAATTGAAAGAATTACCATTGATATTGCCGTATCAGGAGAAAAGTGCTTCTTCGGCGTGGCATTTGTATGTGATACAAATTGACGGAACCCAATGTAGCAAAAATCGCCGAAAAATATTTGAAGAATTGCGGGAACAAAATATTGGCGTGAATGTGCACTATATACCGGTACATACGCAACCATATTATGAAAACATGGGATTTGCGCAAGGGGACTATCCTGTTGCGGAACGCTATTATGAACAAGCTATCAGCATACCGGTTTTTTTCGGCTTAACGGAGATTGAACAGGATTATATTATAAGCGTGTTAAAGAAGGTGCTGAATTGACATGACAAAGTTATGTTTGGGAACGGTTCAGTTTGGAATGGACTATGGTATTAACAATCAGCAAGGCAAACCATCGGTTGAAAAGGTGTTTGCAATGATTGATCACGCACTTGCTAGTGGAATTACATGCATTGATACTGCATGCGCCTATGGTGATGCGGAAATGTTGCTGGGGCAGTATGGCATCAGTAAACATGATGTTAAAGTTATTACGAAACTTAAGCCGAACTTGATTACAGAGAAGTGTGCAGATCCGGCGAAAAAAGTGACGGAAGAAATGATTGGGGCATTGGAACGAATGCACCTTTCTGTTTTAGATGGCTATCTGCTCCATACTCCAGAGGATTTTTATAATGCAGGGATAGTAGAAGGACTCCTACAAGGGAAAAAAAGAGGCCTTGTAAAAAACATAGGTGTATCGGTATACGAAATGAAGCATGCCATGGACGTTGTGGAGAGCGGTATAATGGATTATATTCAGCTCCCGTATAGTATCCTTGATCAACGTGCGGATCAAGATTTGTTTTTTAAAAGAGCGAAAGAAAATGGAGTGACCATTTTTGCTCGTAGTGCGTTTTTACAAGGGTTTTTATTAATGGAAGAGAAATTTATTCCGCAACACTTAGAAGATGCGAAGGTATATTTAAGAGAATTTGACACGGTTATTAAAAAATACGGATTTACACGGAGTCAAGCCGCATTTTTGTTTGCCTATAAAAATGAAAACATTGATTATCTGGTGTTTGGTGTAGATAATTTACAACAGTTAGGCAGTAATATTGAAATGTGCAAAGAACGACTAGACTTTTCAGACTGTAGGAAAGAACTTAGTAATCATTTTAGCGGTATAAGTAAAAACATTATATTTCCTAGTTTGTGGAAAAGAGGGTGAATGGGTTGGTTCTTACAATACTGCAGGCCCGGGTGTCGTCGAGTCGCTTAACGGGAAAGGTACTTAAGCCGATACTTGGGGTTCCGATGTTAATTCGCCAAATTGAAAGAGTGAAACGAGCTAGCTGTATAGGAACTTTAGTTGTGGCCACAAGTGTGGAAGCATCGGATGATCCTATTCAAAGTCTATGTGATGAACATGGAATAGAATGTTTTCGCGGAAGTCTGGATGATGTGTTGGATCGATTTTGGCAGGTGAGTTTGCGATTTAAACCGGAGCACATTGTACGTATTACAGGAGATTGTCCATTATTAGAACCGGGATTAATCGATAAAGTCATCAAATATCATATTGATAATAACTATGATTATACGAGCAATGCGACAGAGCCTACGTATCCGGATGGGTTGGATGTTGAGGTAATAACCTATAACAGTCTCGAGAGAGCGTGGCGCGAAGCAAAACGTCCATCGCAACGTGAGCACGTAACGCTATATATAAACCAAAATTTACAAGAGTTTAAAACAGGTAGTTATAGAAATGAACAGGATTTATCTTACTTGAGATGGACTGTTGATGAAGTGCGCGACTATGAGTTGGTTTGTAAAATTTATGAGCGGTTATATCCGCAAAATCCTGTGTTTGAAATGAATGATATCTTAGCGCTTCTTGAAGAAGAGCCTCAGTTGAAAATGATTAATACAATGCACGAAAGAAATGAAGGTTTGAAAAAGTCATTAGAAAAAGAAATCATGCGATAAAGGGGTGGGGGCAATGAAGAAGGTTTTTGCTAAGAGTCTGCAATTATTAGAACGTGCAAAAAAAATCACACCACTAGGTGCGCAGACGTACAGTAAAAGCTATCGTTATTTATGTGAGGGAAATGCACCGGTGTTTTTAGAGCGAGGCGATGGTTGTCTGGTATGGGATATTGATGGAAATCAATATGTGGATTATATTTGCGCATTAGGACCAATTGTTATTGGCTACAATAACGAAAAAGTGAATAACGCTATTATTGAACAGTTAAGCAAGGGGATTTCATTTTCACTATCGACGCCATTAGAAGTTGAATTGGCAGAGATGGTGAGTGAAATTATTCCTTATGCGGAAATGATCAGATTTGTCAAGAATGGATCAGATGCCACAACGGCGGCAATAAGATTGGCAAGAGCGTATACAGGAAAAGAAATGGTTCTTGTTTGTGGTTATCATGGTATGCATGATTGGTATATTGGATCAACTGAAAATAATAGAGGCGTTCCTGAGGCGGTAAAAAAACTCACGAAGTCATTTGGCTACAACGATATTGAATCCGTGCAGCGACTGTTTAAGGAATATCCGGACAAAATTGCCGCAGTTATTTTAGAGCCAATACAAGGAAAGGGGCCGAAGGATGGTTTCTTAAAAGAACTAAAAAAAATCGTGCATAATAATAGTGCCATTTTAATATATGATGAAGTTGTTTCGGGATTTCGCTATGCATTGGGAGGAGCGGCTGAAATTTATGGTGTAACGCCTGATTTGGCTGCTTTTGGCAAAGGAATGGCCAATGGGATGCCTCTGTCGGCATTGGCGGGAAAACAAGAAATAATGCGATTGATTGAAGAAGGAGTGTTTGTTTCAACGACTTTTGGCGGTGAAACGTTGTCACTTGCGGGTGCTATTGCAACAATAAACATTTTAAAGCAGTCGGATACATATGAGCACATCAATTGTTTAGGAGAGCTGGTTCTTAAAGGACTCAGTGAATTGGTGAAAAAACATCAATTAGAAACGGTTGTTCAAGTGGACGGAATTCCTGCACATGCATATTTGAATTTTGAGGGAGCGGGCTCATTAGACTATTTAGATATTGCATCCATTTATCAACAACGGTTGTTGCAGGAAGGAATTTTATCGTTGGGAATCTTCAATCTGAGTTTGTCGCACTCGCAAAGTAATATCAAACAATTGCTGGAAGCTTCGGACAAAGCGCTGTCGGATATTGTTCAAGCAATCAAGCAGGATTCTACTGAGGGAATACTTTTGGGCGGAAAAATGAATCCGGTATTTAAGAGAAATCCAAAGTCGAAATAGGAGGCTATAATATGGAAAAGGCATTTAAAGCGTGGACCGATGTATATAAGCAGTATTTTGCTACTGGACAAGGGTGTGCTTGGCCGAGTGAAACATTGGTGCGTTTGTTTCGGGGACACTATGTTGAGAAAATGGATAAAGAATTTGATGGAAAAAAAGTGTTAGATATCGGATTTGGCAATGGTAATAATCTTGTATTTTTGAAAAGTTTGGGTTTGGATGTGTTTGGCATTGAAGTTACAGATGAAATTTGTCAAGTTGTTATGCAGCGACTTGCAAATTTGGGAGACTTTAAATTGCAGGTCGGAACTAATCGAGAGTTGCCATTTGAGACGGACTATTTCGACTATTTGGTATCGTGGAATGTGATTCACTATGAAAACAATGCAAAAAAAATGGATGATGCAATACGAGAGTATTCACGTGTTATTAAACCGGGTGGAAGATTCTTTATATCAACGACGGGACCGGAAATGTGTATTAAAAAAGACGCTGAAAGATTGGATAAAAACTTGTGGAAAATTGGCCGTGATGATGATTTTAGAAAAGGGGAAGTGTTTTTCTATTTTGATTCACCGCAAGATATTAAAGAACATTTCAGTACATATTTTTCAGAGGTTCAGGTTGGACGGGTTGAAGACGATTTGTTTGCGGAAAAATTGGATTTTTATATCATAACAGGAGTGAAAAAGTAAAATGAATATTCTCCTATTTGCGGGAGGGTATCATGGCTATGGCAGTGGGAATATTTTGCGTTGCTATGAGCTGTGTAAATACATTAATGAAAATGTTGAAAATAGTAAAGCGGTTATTTCGGGGAATCACGTAGGTCTGATTAACAAACTACTTCATCCGTTTAACAGCGCAACGGAATATATCGTGGAAATTGAGTCTAAGTACGACGTTATCATATACGATTCGCCGATATGTGATGTCGTAATACTTAAAAAGTTACGGCAATGCGGAAGCCGCTTAATTGCACTAGACTTCTTTAACTATGAAAATCAAGAAGTTGATGAAATTATTAATTTATGCGATCAAAATCGAGACGCGCGAAATCAATTTAGCGGTCGAGTATATGAAGGCGTTAAGTATGCGATCATAAAAGAGAGCATACTTAACTGTGCGGTGCGAAATTCAATCATAACTGATGAAGGCGTGCCGCGCGTTTTGGTTACTTTTGGCGGAGAAGATCCTAGTGCGAATACAGAGTTGGTAGTTGCACAACTTTGCCAAAAGATAGCGAAGGTTACGGTACTATTAGGCGCGTTGAATGAAAATTCACAAAGTGTTATTGAAAAGTATTCCAAGTATAAACAGATTGAGTTTATACAATTTGATCCATTGATCGCAGAACGACTCGCCCAAACAGACATTTTGATTTGTGGTGGTGGCACAACATTGCTAGAGGGGATTTTTATCGGAATGCCGATTATTGCGGTAGGTCAAAATATATACGAAAATAGATTTATTGACAGTATTAAGGCGGAAATAAAGCTTTATTTGCTAGAAGAACTATCTTTTTTGTTGAACAATTTTGGTAATGTGACTTTTCGAGAAAAGACAGGCAAGACGTATCGTGCGTTTGTTGATGGGGGCGGGAAAAAACGCATCACAGATATTATCTTTAATAGGAGATCATAATGAAAAAACTATTGGTTGTCGGAGCTGGAGAGTTTCAATTGCCAGGCATAATGAAGGCAAAAGAGTTAGGATACTATGTTATAGCCACGGATGGCGATCAAAATGCACCCGGTAAAAATATTGCCGATGAGTTTATGGTAATTGATGTGAAGGACATTTATCGGCATTTGGAAATTGCACAAAACTATAAAATAGAAGGCATCGTTTCTTTTGCTGCGGAGGTGGCGGTTGAAACGGTCGCATATGTTTCCCAGCAATTAAAATTGGTGGGAAACGGCTATGATGTTGCAGTTTTATCGCATGACAAGAAGATGTACTATTATAAGCTGGAACAAGCAGGAGTGCGTGTTCCGAAGACTGTGCTGCCGTCGGAGTTTTTACGATGTGAAAATGAGTGGCCGAAAGTAGTTGTTAAGCCGAGCAAAGGTTCGGGTAGCAGACTAGTTGCAAAATTGCAGCCGAATCAGGTGCAGACATATATTGAAGAAAATGTGAAGCTATTAGGAACTGAGGAAGAGTTTTTAATCCAGGAACATATTGATGGAAAAGAGATGACGGTAGACTGCTTTGTGTATCAGGACAATATTTACATACTTGCCGTTTCAGAGGAAAAAACCAAGGCTGAGAACAGTGTTTCGTATGAGTTGGTTTTTCCGCCCGTGTGGCTGGATGAGGAAGTTAATGAGACGGTGTCCCGTGTTACGAAAAAAATTATTAATTCCTTAGGAATTACATATGGTCCTGTTCATATGGAGTACATGCTGAAAGAAGACAAAACGTTATACCTGATTGACTTTTCGCTGCGGGGTGGGGGGTTCAAAGTATTCACTGATATTGTAAAATTGACGAGTGGAGAAGACATAGTAGAAAAGTATGTGCGAAGTGCAATGGGAGAGCAAATTCAACTTAGTCAACCGAACCATTATGCTCCGGTGATATTACGGTTTCTCTATTCAGATAGAAAAGGAATAATAAAATCTTTGCCAAGCAAATATGAGGGAGTATTTCTTTCGCATATGTTTTTTTATCTAAAAAAGCCAGGCGAGTGCATTGATGTTCCTAAAACGGGAAAAGATAGAATAGCATATATGATTTGTTGGGGTGATGAATTGTCATGCCTTCAAGCACAGGCGGATCACATAGCGGGTCAGGGCAAAGTGGTATTGGAGAGCTGCTGAGCAGAAAGGGTGTATAATGAGGGACTTTTATTTGTTTCTAACATTTGATGTCGACCAAGATTTTTCCATCGGAGCAGACGATTATTATAATAAAAGCAAACCAATTTTTAAAGGCATGCAAGAAGGGATGCCGAGAATTATGGAAAAACTGCAGGGAACGCCGTTCTCTGTGTTTTTGCGTGCGGATTATCAGATACAACAATTATACGGTCGCTACGCATATGTTGCGGAAAAACATGAGGATGTTATTGACGATATCAAAAGAACCGGCGGTGAAATAAATTGGCACATTCATACTTATGAGAGAATGGGGGCGGAGTGGGGACAAATTATTGATGAAAATAAACTGGTAGAAAGATTTGAAGAAGACTATGAAAATGTACGCATGCTCGAAAATATAGATGCGAACGTGGTTCGTGTCGGCGAGTGTGTAATGAATAATTTGTTGATGGGAAAAATGACACAATTGGGTGTAAAGCTTGATTCTTCGGCTCTTCCCGGTAGGCGACGTTTTGATGAGGCAAAAACATTTGACTGGAGCCGTACGACAAATCAAATGTATAATCCGTCTAAGACGGATTATCAAGTGACGGACAATATACATTTTGACTTATTGGAAGTTCCAATGACTACGGTGCAAATGAAAGCGTCGTATGATGAAAAACCAATACAGAGATACTTCAACATGGCATTTCATACCGATATATTATTTCAAGAAATGGATAACTATATCGCAAACAATCAATATTTAGTTACAATTACGCATCCCTATGAAATATTAAACGAGGGAAGTCATTCGTTGATAGGTTATTCCATAGATACCTTTGCGAAGAATCTTTCAGAGTTGGTACAGCGAATTCAACTGGCTGGAAAACGGCCTATTTTTAAGAGAATTGGTGATTTAGCATATGAAAACAATTTTGCAAAACTTTTTTCAAAGTGAGCGATTTCTTTTAATAGACCGGGCATTTTTAGGCTTATATGCTGTTTTTTGTGAAATTAAAAAGAAAACCGGGAAAAATAAAATAATTTTTACGGCTATGACGTGTCCATCGCCGGTATTTGCTGCTATCATGGCAGGTTGTGAGCCGGTTTTTATTGACATAAATGAAAAAGATTATTTGATGGATTTTTCTGAAACCGTTTTATGCTTGGAAACGCAGAAGGATATTGCAGCAGTGGTGTATATTTATATATTTGGAAATGCATCGGAAGACGTTTTGAAACTCCGCCAATTGACGCAGGAGAGCGGCATATATTTAATTGAGGATGCTGCCCAAGCCTTTGGCGGCGAAATTGCAGGGCGAAAAATAGGACGAGTCGGTGATGCCGCAGTATTCAGTTTTGGTCATTCTAAGCAGATTGATGCAGGTGCGGGCGGATGTTTGGTATTAAACTCAATGGAGTTTAATCTAGAAATGCTTGAATGGCGGATAGGCCAATTGGAGCGATTTGCACCTGATGAAGAATTGGCGAAAAATTACCGGGATGAATTTTACGCTGTGCGTAAGCAAGGGCTGTTGAATCCGTTGGCATATCAGAAATATGAAAAGTTTCAGGAAAAATACCGAGGGTTATATTTAAAGCAAATAACTGTAGATTGGGCTAGTGTGAGGGAGAAAACGGAAAAATTCATTTTGAATAATGAAATTGATCGCAGATATGAGCGCGCATTGGCATATCAAACTGCCTTTAAAAATATGAAGTGTTGCGGAAAATTGAGCTTGCCGATTATTAGTAAGGGGACGTCGGTTTATCGCTATACCTTTATGGCGAAAAATGCAGTAGATGCAGAAGCGATTAGTGAATTGCTCCGCAAAAATGATATACACTGTTCTAATTTGCATATTCCTGTCAGTCGGATCTACCATCAGAATAACTACGAACATGCAGTTGATTTTGCCAAACGGGTAATCAATTTGTGGGTTGATGATGTAGCTACGGATCAATACATTCAAAAGACTGTTCAGATTATTGCGGAATATTACGAAAAGGCGGGGGCGGCATGAAAAAAGTTGAAATTTTAGAGTGTACCCTACGGGATGGAAGTTATATGGTGCAGGACCAATTTACTGCTCAAGATACCGCCAATTTTGTGAGAGAACTCGATCGTCTGGGCTTTAACTATATTGAAATAGGACCAGGAATTGGCATAAATGCAAAATCTAAAAAGAAAGTAAGACCAGCTTCTGAAGATTACGAGTATGTAAGAGCGGCAGTAGAAGTAAAGGGCAACGCAAAGATTGGAATGTTTTTTATTCCTGGGATTGGAAGGATGGAAGACATAAAGGCTCTTGCTGCAGAAGGATTGGAGTTTATCCGAATTGGCGTTGAGGCCGCGAATGCTGAAGCGGCATTGGAATATGTGGAATATGCCAAGAGCCTAAATTTATTTACGGCAGTAAATTTGATGAAGTCATACACGGTTTCATCTGCGAAATTTGCAGCATTGGCAAAGTATTTTTGCCAAAATGGTGCGGATGCCTTTTATTTGGTTGACTCTGCAGGGGGCATGTTGCCGGCTGATATTGAAGAATATATTTGTGCGGCAAAGGAGAGTGCGCCAGAGGTAAGGATCGGTTTTCATGGGCATGATAATTTATCGTTGGCGGTTGCCAATACCCTAAAAGCGATAGAATGCGGCGCGGACTTTATTGATACAACTATTTGCGGCTTAGGGCGTAGCTCTGGAAATGCGGTCACGGAAAAAATGTTGTTGATTTTAGAGCGTTTGGGTTACAAACACGAAATTGACATTGAGGAATTACTTCTTTTTAGCGATGGTTTTGTTAAATCATTTATGGCAAATAAAGTTGAAACATCTGTGGACTGTGTAATGGGATATGCGCAATTTCACTCGGGATACTATGATTTAATAATGAAAATGGCCTATAAGTATATGATTAACCCTAATCAACTTATAATGGAGTATGCCAAAATTGATAAGGTGAATGTGGATGAACAACGGCTGGAGGAGTTAGCGAAGAAAACTCGAAAATTTTCGCCGCGAGAATTTAACTTTGGCGTTGATATCCAGCAAGGCGCAAATATTGATGAACAACTGAAAATCCTTAAAGCTAAATTTATAGAGTATAAGAATAAATATAATGCATTGATTTATTTCAATATGAGTAAGCCTTACAATCGAAATGAAAGCTCAATATCGCCGGTCATTCACTCGCTGAATAACACATATTTTGGTAGTGCGGAGATTGCGGAAGATATAAGTGTTGTTAGAAAGATCTATGATGTTCTTGCAGAAAATGTGGATGGATTTTTGGTGGACAACGGATTGGAATTTGAAGAAAATATTTGTGATAGAGATAAATTGATTAAGTACAGTGATGCGCTAGTTTTTGCCTCAAGTATATACAACTATTTGGACGAATTCAGAAGGAAACAAGAAGATTGTTCGGTTTACATTGATGTTTGCAATGAAGTAAAAGAACAACTGCATATCGAGAGTCTCGGGATAAAAATTGTCGAAGAAAGGGAAGCGGCAGATATACTTGTTATTGGTGAAAATTATTTAACATTGGAACAGATTGCCGACTTTAAAAAGTTGAAATGGATATTGGTCACTGTGCCAGGGCGAATTGATCCGCAAATTTCGGCACTTAGAGAAGATGTTAAGTTGGTGCGGATTGACTTTAAAATAGAAATTTATAGTGAAATTATGAAAAAAATAAATTACAAAAAGTTATTTGAAGAAGAATATGGAAATAAAATTGTAAATGGAATAGAATATTGCAGTGGTGGATTTATTGGGAAAAAAGGTGCGATCATTGTAAACGATATTAACAAGCGAACACAAATCTATGGTATGTCTAATGGGGATGGTAGTATTTCGTATAAGTGGGGGACATGCAATGAGAAAAATTGAAATTGACGGTTGTAGCATCGGTTCTGATTACAAACCGTTTATTATTGCGGAAATGTCGGGTAACCATAATCAATCGCTGGAACGAGCACTTGCTATTGTAGATGAAGCGGCGCGAGCGGGGGTTCAAGCTTTAAAGATTCAAACATATACGGCAGATACAATGACAATTGATTCTCGGGAAGGTGAATTTTATATTGATAGTCCCGACAATATTTGGGCGGGTACATCTATGTATGAACTTTATCTGCAAGCATATACGCCATGGGAATGGCATAAGGCGATTTTTGATCGTTGCCGTGAACGTGGAATCATTGGATTTAGTACGCCGTTTGATGCTAGTGCAGTCGACTTTTTAGAGTCATTAAATGTTCCGTGTTACAAAATTGCTTCGTTTGAAAATATTGACGTGCCACTGCTGAAAAAAGTGGGACAGACGGGAAAACCGGTAATTGTATCAACAGGAATGGCTAGTATTGCGGAGTTGGATGAAATAGTAACTACGCTAAGAGGGGCTGGTTGTGAGCATATTGTATTGCTGAAGTGTACCAGTAGCTATCCTGCCAGTCCTACGGATGCAAATGTTGCAACTATTCCGCATATGAAGGAACTGTTTAAGTGCCAGGTTGGATTGTCGGATCACACCTTAGGAATCGGGGTTGCTGTAGCGGGTGTGGCTTTGGGTGCAACGGTCATAGAAAAGCATTTTACTCTTTTGAGATCAGAGGGCGGCGTAGATGCTTCATTCTCACTGGAACCACAAGAGATGCAGTTGCTGGTGGATGAAACTATGCGAGGCTGGCAAGGAGTGGGACAAATAAGCTATGGTCCGATCGATAAAGAAAAAGAATGCTTAAAAGGTCGTCGATCGCTATATATAGTACAAGATATGCGTGCTGGTGAAAAATTTACAGCAGACAATCTAAAAAGCATACGTCCAGGTTATGGGCTTGGACCTAAATATTATGAGGTTTTGCTTGGTAAGCGTGTGAAAAAAGATATAAAGCGAGGAACGCCGGTCTCATGGGATCTGTTGGATTGAGAACAGCAGTGCGGTAAGTGGGGGCGATTCTAAGATGACAGGGAGTACAGTAGAATGTCGGACAATATAAATGCGGTGAATGAAGCCCAAGTATGCGAAGAGATAATAGCGTGCTTTGCAGATGCGGAAATGGCAGTTAAAATGGCTAGTGAAGCTTCAGAAGAATGGATGAATGTTCTTAACCGACTGGAATTTGTACCAGTTGGTTATACTCGCGCGTATAGTATCTATCAAGCGGAATATATGCGTAACTTTGTTGAATCGGTAAAAGAGTTTCCCATTATTATTTTTGAATCGAATGTAGCGGTAGGAATTTGGCCGTTAATGTTGCAAAAAAGAGACGGACATTGGTCGATTGGTTCAAACGAGGGGGCTGTTATCGAGCCACTGTTCATACAGTCATTATCTGAAAAAAAAGTAAAAAAAATGCAGGAAAAGTGTTTGCAAGTTTTAAGCAAAGTTTGCAAGTTTATTCAACAGCCGAAATGGTCTGGAAATGCAATTGTGATTAACCAAAGCCTGAATAATTGGCACCGTAAAATAATGGAACGGGGGGCCAATGTTCAAATTGCACATGAATTATATGTTGACTTATCAAAAAATATAAGTGAGATTAAGACGAATCTGAGAAAAAGCTATAAAGCGTTGATTACGCAAGGCGAACGACTTTGGGATGTGAAAATCAGTGCTACTATTTCTGGTGTGGAGTTTGATGAATTCAGACAGTTGCATTACAGAGTAGCTGGTCGAGTAACTCGATCAATTGAATCATGGGAAAAGCAAAGGGCGGCTATTAATAGCGGAGACGCTTTTTTGGTAACGTTAGTAGATAGCCAGGGTGTACTGGTGGGGGGCGGATTGTTTCATATTTCAAAAGATGAAGGAATGTACGCCATAGGAGTATATGATAGAAATTTATTTGATAAACCATTGGGACATTTGGTGCAAATGAGTGCAATAAAATATATGCAAGAACTGGGATTGCGTTGGTATCGAATAGGAATGAGATCATATCCGGGAGATGTCAACGTACCAACCGAAAAAGAGTGCAGCATCGGCTATTTTAAAGAGGGATTTGCAACACATTTTTTTCTGCGGCTGATGACGCAATGCGCTGTGATTTAGATGGGGACGGAATTCGAAAGATGCAGGAGGTTTGTAATGGCTAAACTGATGAAAATTGATACGGAAAATAGAGTTTGTGAATGCTGTGGAAATGATGTATTAGAAAGTTTGTGGGTAAATAAATATAATAAGCAACGCACGAAATCGGGAATATGGTGTTTGCCGGCCAACAATGTAATGTGTACAAAATGCGGATTTGTTTTTGTCTCACCAGTAGCGACGGCAGCTACGCTTGATGAATATTATAAAGATTCATATGTACATTTCGGTGGATCGACAATGGATTTTGAGCCCGAAACAAGAAAGAAAGCGCTTGAGAAAGTGTTGGATAAAACAAGAAAAAAGCTGTCTAAAGAAAGCAGCTTTGTAGAGATTGGTTGCAATGCACACACTCAGTTTCATGAAAGTATAAGAGAGTATTTTGATAGCATCATAACGGTCGAAGTTAATTCAGCGGTAGACTCAGATTATAAATCAATATTTGATCTTCCTAAAGGAAAAATTGATGTGGCAGCACATTATTTTGTATTAGAGCATATCCCGGATCCGCGTGCGTTTTTATTGCAATGTTATGAAGTGTTGAAAAAAGAGGGGATTTTGATCGTAGAAGTACCGGATTTGATGCTCTATGAGCAATATCCTGCGTCATTAAGCTTATCTGAACATGTTAATCACTTTAGTCGAGAAACATTAAATCTATTTTGTGAAAATATTGGGTTTGCGACAGTGGAAGGTGAATGGCCATGCAGTAGAGGATTTGGATTTACGGCTGTATATATGAAAACTGAAAATAAAAGCAGTAGCAATCGTGCTCAAAATATTGTGGAAAGTAACAGGAATTGCATTAAGAAAGCAAGTGAGAAAGTGGAACTTTTTGAACTAAAGATGACAGAGGCTTTTGAGCAAATGAGTGCGATATGTAAGCGGGGCGGCAAAGTTACGCTATGGTGCGCAAATGACAATTTAATGCGCTTTGTAAATGGCCGACTACTACCGAAGGAAGGCATTGAAATCGTTGATGCAGATCCGTGCAAATGTGACTTCATAGAAGCGCGAAAAACAGTTATGCCAATGCAACTCGAACAACACATTAAAAATAGCGAATTGCTGATTGTCTTTAGTGAGTTAAATAAAAAGGCAATTCTTGAGTATATCAGCAAAGCGTTCAATAAAAGTTTTTCGGCTAGTGAAATCATAGTCTTAGCGCAATAAATATTGTGGATGTTAAAAGCTACCAGGAATAATTATTGATTGTGGTACGACCATATTAATAAGAGGTATCTTGGGAAAACATCTCAGATATTTTTCCGTAGATACCTCATTTTCTTGTTATCAAACTTAGGTGTGAAAGAGAGACCGTTCAAATGAAGCTGCCTGACCGCAAATGGTGTTCGCGGTACCAGGGGGTGCTTATAAAGAATAGCGAATGGTTGAAATCGACAGCTTGAGTTAGTAAATAATAAAATAGGCAGGTTGCTAAATGTATGCATTAATTAAATTTTTTTCAATATTCACGCCGAAAGAACAGCGATATTGCGGGCTTATGGTAGGTTTTATGTTGATAGCAGCGGTGTTGGAGGCAGTTGGGATTAGTGCGATTTTTCCACTTATATCAATGATGAGTGATTCCTTATTTTGGGATCAGGCTGTATGGCTTAAAAGATATATCAATTTGGTGGGTGTAAATTCACACACGGATTTTATTATATTTTGTGCGCTACTGTTGATTCTTTTATTTATTTTTAAGAATTGGTATATGATTTGGATTACTCGATTGCAAGTGACTTTTTCACTCAATAATCAAAAAAAATTTGCACGATTGCTTATGGCATTATATTTAGCAAAACCATACCTATATCATGTGAATAAAAACACTTCGGAACTATTAAGAAATGTAACAACATCGGTGACTTATGTGTTTTCTAATATTTTGGTAAGCTTATTTGCACTAACAATTGAAATTGTAACCGCTGTGGTTATTTGGATAATGCTGATCTATATTGATCCGTTTACAGCGACTGTTGTTGCGGGGATAATGGGAGCGTTTGTCTATGCTATAATGAGAGCAGTCCGGATAAAATTGGATCAACAAGGAAAAAATCAAGTCGAATATTCGGCTGAAATGACGAAGTGGTTGGAGCAAGGGTTAGGCTCAATAAAAGAAACAAAGGTACTTAAGAAAGAACGATATTTTTTTGAACAGTTTAGCGAGGCCTATGAAAAATGTTGCGAAGCAAATCGTTTTTTTATCATTACCAGCCAACTCCCGCGATTCTTAATTGAAGGAATTGTAACGGTAGGACTTTTAGCAATTATTATAATTAAATTATTGTTAGGGTATGAACCAAGTGTGATCGTACCGTTATTAGGAGTCTTGGCTCTGGCTGGTTTTCGCTTGATGCCTTGTGTAAACCGAATTGTTAATTTATCGGCGTTGTTGAAATATTTAATGCCGACGTTTGATTCACTATATGATGATTTAATGTTAATTAAAAATGCTGGAAATGAATTGCAGTTGCAAGACCGTAAGGATGTGGGCTGCAAAATGGAATTTACATCTCAAATTAAAATTTCCAACTTAAGTTTTATTTATCCGGAACAGGAAAAGACCGTACTGGATAATATCTCTTTTAGTATTCCTAAAGGCAGCTTTGTAGGAATTGTTGGTGCATCTGGGGCCGGAAAAACTACCTTTGTGGATATTTTATTGGGCTTGTTAGAGCCGACATGCGGCGAAATAATGGTCGATGGTCAAGATGTTTTCAAAAATATTGATGGTTGGCAAGCTAATTTAGCGTATGTACCACAGACGATTTATCTGATTGATGGAACGATAAGAGATAATGTGGCAATGGGAATAAATACAAACGAGATTGATGAGAAACGATTAATAAAAGTACTG